>JAYRQX010000808.1:0-3035 GCA_041910415.1 Acetobacteraceae bacterium
CAGCGCGCGGGCGATCGCGAGTTCCGCGATCAGCGTCATGCCCTCGGTCACTTCCGCGAGCGGCGCCAGCCCGGCCAGGTCGCGCGTCGCGATGCGGGCATAGGCCCATTGCTTGAAGCGGCGCAGTTCGCGCTTCAGGCTGTCCTCGCCGATCGCGCGCGATGCCAGCCATTCGCGCATCCGCGCGGCGTCCAGCGGACGCGCCAGCGCCGCCGTCATTTCGTCGCCCAGTTCCGGCCGCGACAGTAACAATCGCTTGAGAAAGCGGGAGTGGGCGAGCAAATCGGCGATCGGGGCCATCGGATAGAATTTCGGGATGCGCAGCGGCCGAACATTCTAAGCCCAGCCACCGGGCCGCCCGGCTGGCGAACCCTCCGCGCCGATCCCCCATGACAGAAGCAACCACCGCCCGCCCGCCGCGCCTGTTCGCCGTGCTCGACCGCCCCTGGTTGCGCCGGCTGTCGCGCTGGATCGCGCTGGCCGTGGTCGGCATGTATTTCGCCTTCGCGATCCTGGTCGTGGCACTGCGCCTCGTCATCCTGCCGCAGATAGAGAGCTATCGCCCGCAACTGGAACGCGCGCTCGGCGGCGCGCTCGACCGCCCGGTCGGCATCACCGCGGTCGAGGCCTACTGGGTCGGCCTGCGCCCGGCGCTGTCGCTGCGCGGCGTGGATATCCGCGACCGCGAGGGACGCAGCGCGCTGCGCCTCGAACAGGTGGAAACCGAGCTGGCCTGGGACTCGCTGGCCTTCCTGCAACTGCGCCTGAACCGGCTGGAAATCCTCGGCCCGGACCTGGTCGTGCGGCGCGACGCGGCCGGCCATTTCTTCGTCGCCGGGCTCGAATTCGATCCCGACGCGAAAAGCGACGGCAGCCTCGGCGACTGGCTGCTGGCCCAACACCGGATCATCGTCCGCGACGCCGCGATCCGCTGGATCGACGAACTGCGCGGCGCGCCACCGCTGGAACTCAAGCGGCTCAACGTCGAGCTCGACAACCGCTTTTCGCGCCATCGCTTCGGCGCCACCGCCGTGCCGCCGCCGGAACTCGCCGCCGGCCTCGACATCCGCGGCGACTTCCACGGCCGCGACCTGGACCAGATCGCCGAATGGCGCGGGCAGATCTACGCCGGGCTGGACACCACCGACCTCGCGGCCTGGCGCCAATGGGTCGACTACCCGGTGGCGCTGCCGCAAGGCCGCGGCGGCCTGCGCCTGTGGCTGGGCGTCGCGCGCAACACCGTGGTCTCCGCCACGGCCGACGTGCATCTGGCCGACGTGCGCCTGCAGCTGCGCCCCGACCTGCCCGAGCTCGACCTGCAGCACCTGGCAGGCCGCATCGCGGCCAATCGCCTCGATCATGGTTACACCGTCGAAGCCAGCGGTCTGACGCTGGCGGCGCGCGACGGACCGGCCTTTCCGCCGACCCACTTCCGCCTCACGGTCAAGGACGCCGCCGGCGGCCAGCCGGCGCAGGGCGAATTCGCCGCCGGCGACCTCGACCTCGCCGCGCTGGCGCGCTTCGCGGCCCACCTGCCGCTCGACGCCACGCTGCGCAAGCGGCTCGACGCGCACCGCCCCGTCGGCCGCGTGCATGACCTCGCGCTGGGCTGGCACGGCGCGCCAGGCGCGTTCACGTCATGGAAAGTGAAGGGCCGCTTCGAGGACATCGGCCTCGCCGCGCTCGGCCCGGTCCCCGGGCTGGCCGGCATCAACGGCCGCATCGAGGGCGACCACACCGGCGGCCGGCTGGAAATCCAGGCGAAGAACGCGGCGGTGGACCTGCCGGCGATCTTTCCCGAACCGCATATCGCGCTGGAATCCTTCCTTGGCGAGATCGGCTGGCGGCCCACCGATGACGGCATCGAGGTGAACCTGCAGAAGATCAGTTTCGAGAACCGCGATGCCGCCGGCGAGGCCAGCGGGCGCTGGCATCCCTCCACCCGGTATCCCGACGGCCCCGGCGTGATCGACCTTCGCGCGCGCCTGACCCGCGCCGACGGCAACGCGGTTTGGCGCTACCTGCCCTCGGTGGTCGGCGAGCGCGCCCGCGTCTGGCTGCGCGAGGCGCTGGTCGGCGGCAGCGGGCGCGAGGCCTCGCTGCGCCTGGTCGGCGACTTGTGGGATTTCCCGTTCGCGCACAACAAGGGCGGCCAGTTCCTGGTCAAGGGCAGCTTCCGCGGCGCGCGGCTCGACTATGCCGAGGGCTGGCCCTCGATCGAGGGCGTGGATGGCGAACTCACCTTCGAGGGCGCGCGCATGCTGATCACCGCCAGCAAGGCGCGGGTGATGGGCATCGCGGTGCGCGAGGCGCGCGCCGAAATCGCCGACCTGCTCGCCCACGAGGAACTGCTCACCGTCAGCGGCAAGGCGGCGGGGGCCACGGCGGACTTCCTGCGCTTCATCGAGGCCAGCCCGGTCGGCGCCCGCATCGACCACTTCACCGCGCCGATGCTGGCCGAGGGCAAGGGTGAACTCGACATCAAGCTGCGCCTGCCGCTGCGCAACCTCGACGCGGCGACCGTGGCCGGCGACTACCGGCTGGACGGCAACCAGCTCACCGTCGACCCCGACCTGCCGCCGCTCACCGACGTGCGCGGCCGCGTGCTGTTCACCGCCGACGCGCTGGACTCGAAGAACCTGCGCGCCAACCTGCTCGGCGCCCCGTTGGCGATCGACATCCGCACCGCGGGTGATGCCGCCGTCACGGTGACCACCGGCGGCGAGATCGGCATCGGCGCGCTGCGCCGGCACTTTGGCTCGCCGCTGCTCGACCACCTGGCGGGCAACACGCGCTGGGACGGCCGCATCCGCATCCGCAAGGGCACGGTCGACGTCGCCATCAATTCCAGCTTGAACGGCATCTCGTCGAGCCTGCCACCGCCGTTCAACAAGACCGCGACGGAGGCCCTGCCCCTGCGCTTCGAACGCCGCGCCGCGCCGCCGGCGCGGGTCGCCGGCGCGCCGAAAGTCAGCCCTGGCGAGACGGCGCCGGAAGCCGCCGACGGCGCGCGCCGCGACCTGGTGGAGTTCGCC
>JAYRQX010000809.1:0-2745 GCA_041910415.1 Acetobacteraceae bacterium
CGCGATGGCGTGGAGTGGGCGGGCGCGCAGGCCGGCGCCCTTGGCATCGGGGACGGACTGATCCGCGACCTCCGGCGCGATGCGCGGCGCGCGCGGGCGATCCGGCACGCGGCGTCGCGCCCCGTGGCGGTCGCGGTGTTCGGCGCATCGCAGGCGGGCAAGTCGTATCTCGTCTCGCGCCTCGCCGCGCCGCTCGGCAAGCCGGTCTTCGCGGCCTTCGGCGACACCCGCGCGGATTTCCTGCGCGAGATCAACCCCGAAGGCGGCAACGAATCCACGGGCCTCGTCACGCGCTTCACGATCAAGGCGCCGCCCGCGCCGCCGGATGCGCCCGTCGCGCTGCGCCTGCTCACGCAGTCCGACATCGTGAAGATCCTGATCAACACCTATCTCGAGGATTTCGCGCCGGACGAATCGGCGGTGCTGAGCCCCGAGGAGCAGCAGGCGCATATCGAAGTGCTGGACCGCATGGCCGGCCCCGCCGCCTGCGACGGGCTGGACGAGGACACGGTCGAGGATCTGCGCGACTACCTGCTCGCGCATTTCCGCGACCGGCAGCTGATCGCCACGCTGTCATCGAACTTCTGGACGCGTCTCGGCCAGGTCGCCCCGCGCATTCCTATCGAGCGGCGGGCCGAGGCCTGGGCGCCCTTCTGGGGCCGCTCGCCCACCTTCACGCGGCTCTGCACGGAGCTGTTCGGCGCGCTCAAGGCGCTCGGCTTCGCGCAGGAGGTACGCGCGGGCATGGATGCGCTGATCCCGCGCGAAACCAGCGTCATCGATGTGCAGACGCTCTACACGCTGGGCCGCGCCGGCGCGGCGGGCACCGTCTCGCTGAAGGCCGCGGGAGGGGGCGCCGGCGTCCCGGTGCCGCGCGCCTCGGCCGCCGCGCTGATCGCCGAGCTCGTCGTGCCGCTCGCCGAGAAGCCCTGGGATTTCTTCGACCACACCGACCTGCTCGACTTCCCCGGCGCGCGATCGCGCGAGGACATCCCGGATCTCGAAGCCTTCATGGCCGCGCAGCCCGACAACCTCGGCCGCTCCTTCCTGCGCGGCAAGGTCGCCTACCTGTTCCAGCGCTACAATGCGGAGCAGGAGATCAGTGCCATGCTGCTCTGCGTCGGGCCATCCGTGCAGGACGTGCAGACCCTGCCGCGCATGGTGGATGATTGGATCAGGCTGACCGCCGGCACCACGCCCGCGCAGCGCGCACAGCGGCCGCCCAATCTGTTCCTGGTGCTGACGAAGTTCGACACGGAGTTCGAATCGAAGGGCGGCGAAGACGTGGCGTCCGGCGTGCGCTGGACGAACCGGCTCAACACCAACCTGCTCGACTTCTTCGGCAAGGCCTATGAATGGCCGCGCGAATGGGCACCCGGCACGCCCTTCCGCAACGTCTTCTGGCTGCGCAACCCGGCGGTCGGCTTCGCGGCCGTGTTCGACTATGCGATGCGGGCCGATGGCGCGAAGGAGGAAGCAGGCGTTGCGTCGCGTGCGCGCGAGTTCGTGGAGGAACGGCGCAGCGCCTATCTCAACAACGCCCTGGTGCGCACGCATTTCCAGGATCCCGCGCTTGCCTGGGACGAGGCGCTGCGGCCGAACGATGGCGGCATCGGCCATCTCGCACGCTCGCTCGCGCCGATCTGCGACCCCGGGCTGAAGGCGCACCAGTTGAAGCTGCGCACGGCAGCCGTCGCGCGGGACATCGCGTCCCGCCTGCGCGGCTTCCATCGTGGGGAGGATGCGGACGAGCGGAAGAAGGAAGCGCGGCGCCGCGCCCAGGCCGCAGGCCGCGCGCTGCTCGCCTGCGCCAAGGCGCAGATGCTCGGGCCGCTGCTGCGCGCGATGATGGTGGACAACGACGCCGTCGCCGCCGTGGCCTGGCGCCAGCGCGCGGATGTCTCGACCGGCGCGCCTGTCATCGGCACCATCGCCTCCGCGCACGACTATGACGAACTGCTGGGCGACCTGCTCGGCGAGCCGGAGAAGCCCGCCGCGGCGAAGCCCGGTCTCGACGCGCCCCGCGATCCCTTCGAACATCTCGCGGGCCTCGCCATCGAGGATTGGGAGGCGCGGATGCGCAGCCTCGCCGAGGCGCCGGAGACGGAGACCACCTTCCATATCCCGCGCCCCGTGCTGATCGAGATCGCGAGCGAACTCGCCCAGGCCGCGCGCCGCACGCGGCTGCGCGACCGCATCGCCGAGACGATCCGCGTGCGCGCCGCCTTCCAGGGCCGCGCGGACACGATGGAGCCGAAGCGCATCGCGATCGTCGAGGAGATGGTCAACAGCTTTGTCCACCACCAGGGCTGGCAATGGACCGAAGCCGCGAAGCGCCCGCGCAACCAGCGCGACGGGCGGCCGATCTTCCTGGAGCACGAGCCCGAGCCGACTCCACCGCGCCTCAGCCCGCAGCCCGCGGCCTTCGACGTGACGTTCAACGTGGACTGGATCATGGGCCTCGCCGCGCTGATGGAAGGCAATGCCGATTCCGATACGGGAGAGGATTTCGACATCGCGGCCAACGCACGGCTGGGGAAGGTGCTGACCGGCCTCGGTGCGCTGCTGCCCGGCACGGCCGATGCGTGAAGGCCGCGTCGCACGGCACCCGGCACGCGGCCCCGGCTACGCACAGGTGCTGCTGCCCGGCGCGGCGGCTTTCGCTGCCGATGCGCGGTTCCGGATGGTGTGGGAGGCGAGCGCGCATCCCAATCTGGGACCGCGCGGCTGGCAATCCGCCGAAGC
>JAYRQX010000810.1:0-2207 GCA_041910415.1 Acetobacteraceae bacterium
CCTGCGGCCCGCAGGGCCGAGGCGCCGAACGGCGCCCGCCGGTGGTCCGGCGAAGCCAAGGGCCGCGGAGGCGGCCCGCCCGGCGTTTGAGGGGCACAAAGGTCAATCCTGTGTGCCGCAGGTATCAGAAGCCGGTCAGCAGCAGGTTGAGGGCGCGGGTGATCGCATCGGCCTGATCGCGCAGATTTCCGGCAAGCCGTCCGAGCAGGCGCCGCGGAATGGAAGCCAGGAGCGGCGTCATCATGACGACCGGCCTGTCCTCCACCGTCAGGATGGGCGTGATGTCCCGGAACGGCGGCAGCACCTTGCCCGATCCGGTGAGCGGCACCACCACGCGCGTCGGCAGGTGGTCCAGATGATCGGCCTGCACGTCGAGCAGATACGCCGCACCCTCCCGTCCGGCATAGAGATCGAAGCGCGGCATCAGAACATGCGGTATTTCGCCAGCGGTGTGTCGTTCTCCTCGAAATGGCGGTTCCACGCCTCGATCGCCTCGCGGTTCTCCTCCTGCCAGCGGCGGGCCTTCTCGTCGGCGATGGCCTTGCGGAGCGCCTGCGCGGCGATGGCGTCGGGGTCGAGGCCGAGGGCGAGAGCCTCGGCGGCGAAGGGGGCCTGGGCCTCGGCCAGGCCGGGCGTCGCCTTGGCGGGCTCGCCAAAGAAGTCTGCTGCCGTCACTGCGCCGCCCGTGACGCGCGAGACGGTGTCCATCGCCGCCTTGCTCCGTGGTCTGGACTGGCCCGTCGCCCAGCGCTGCACGGTCGAATGCGCGACGCCCAGGCGGGCGCCGAAGGCTTCCAGAGTCGTTCCGGTACGGGCGAGATAATCGGCAAGCGTCATGTGCAGAAAATGCACATCCCGCTCGTGCATTTCGAGCACAATCACCGATCGGCGCTTACCCCCGCCGCATCAACCCCCAGACCTTCGGCCCCGCCAGCGCCGCCACGGCGAGGAGCAGGATCACCGCGCTCGCCGGCCGCGTGACGAAGGTCGAATAATCCCCCTGGCTGATCGTCAGCGCCTGGCGCATCGCCTGTTCGGCCATCGGGCCCAGGATCATGCCGATCACCACGGGTGCGGTCGGGAAGTCGAAGCGCCGCATCACGGCCGCGACGATGCCAAGGCCGTACAGGATCACCAGGTCCACGATCGAGTTGCTGATGCCGTAGGTCCCGATGGTCGCGAAGATCAGGATGCCCGCGTAGAGCTGCGGCGCCGGGATCTTCAGGATGCGCACCCACAGCCCGATCAGCGGCAGGTTGAGGATCACCAGCAGCACGTTGGCGATGAAGAGCGATGCGATCAGCGTCCAGACCAGCTCCGCCTGCTGCGTGAAGAGGAGCGGGCCGGGCTGGATGCCATAGCTCTGGAAGGCGGACAGCATGATCGCCGCCGTCGCGCTGGTGGGCAGCCCCAGCGTCAGCATCGGGACGAGAATCCCCGCGGCGGCGGCATTGTTCGCGGCTTCCGGCCCCGCCACCCCTTCGATGGCGCCCACCGTGCCGAACTCCTCCGCATGCTCGGGCTTCGCGAGTTTTCTCTCCGCATAGTAGCTCAGCATGGTCGGCATCTCGGTCCCGCCCGCCGGCAATACGCCGAAGGGAAAGCCCAGCGCCGCGCCGCGCAGCCAGGGCCACAGGCTGCGCCGGAAATCCTCGCGCGAGAGCATGAGGCGGCCGACCGGGCGCACCTCGGCCTTCTCGGCATGCCAGTGCCAGGCGAGGAACAGCGTCTCCCCCACGGCGAACAGCGCGACGGCCACCAGCACGACGTTCACGCCATCCAGCAGTTCCGGCACGCCGAAGGTCAGGCGCGGCTGGCCGGTCTGCAGGTCGATCCCCACCAGCCCCAGCATCAGCCCCAGGCAAAGCGACGTCAGACCCCTGAGCGCCGAGGCGCCGAGCACGGCCGAGACCGTCACGAAGCACAGCACCATCAGCGAGAAATACTCCGCGGGTCCCAGCTCCAGCGCGAGATCGACCACGACCGGCCCGAGGAAGGAAATGCCGAGCGTGCCCACCGTTCCCGCGACGAAGGAGCCGAGCGCCGCGGTCGCGAGCGCCGGCCCGGCGCGGCCGTTGCGCGCCATCTTCGCCCCTTCCAGCGCGGTGACGATGGACCCGCTCTCGCCCGGTGCGTTCAGCAGGATGGAGGTCGTGCTGCCGCCATACATCGCGCCGTAGAAGACGCCGCAGAACAGGATGAAGGCG
>JAYRQX010000811.1:0-2707 GCA_041910415.1 Acetobacteraceae bacterium
CGCGCGCGTCGCGGCGGCGGAGGGGCGGGCAGAGGTGATCACCATGCCGCGCGACTTGCGGCCGCCATGGGCGGCCGAGGCCGCGGATGCGCCGGCATTCGTGTGCACACAATCATGCGATGGTCGCCTTCAGCGCGCCGATCACGTCCGCCAGCTTCACGCCGTCCGCGCGGGCGGAAAAGTTCAGCGCCATGCGGTGCCGCAGCACGGGTTCTGCGAGGGCCAGCACATCGTCCACGCTGGGGGCGAGCCGGCCATCCAGCAGCGCCCGCGCCCGGACGCTGAGCATCAGCGCCTGCGCCGCGCGGGGCCCGGGGCCCCAGGCGAGATGCTTCTTCACGCCTTCGAGCCCGCTCGTCTCCGGCCGCGCGCCGCGGACCAGCTTCAGGATCGCCTCCAGCACCGATTCGCCCACGGGGATGCGGCGGATCAGCGCCTGGGCCGCGATCAGCTCCGCCCCTGTCATCGCCGGCACCGGCTTCTGTTCGCTGGCGCCGGTGGTCGCCAGCAGCATCGCGCGCTCGGCCGCCTCGTCGGGATAGGTGACCTCGACCTCGAGCAGAAAACGGTCGAGCTGGGCTTCCGGCAGCGGGTAGGTGCCTTCCTGCTCGATCGGGTTCTGGGTCGCGAGCACATGGAAGGGCGCGGGGAGCGCGTGGATCTCCCCGCCGACCGCCACCTTGTGCTCCTGCATCGCCTGCAGCAGCGCGGATTGCGTGCGGGGGGAGGCGCGGTTGATCTCGTCGGCCATCAGCAGCTGACAGAAGATCGGGCCCTTGATGAAGCGGAAGTGGCGGCGGCCATCGGCGCCTTCCTCCAGCACCTCGCTCCCCAGGATGTCGGCCGGCATCAGGTCCGGGGTGAACTGCACGCGCCTGGCATCGAGCCCCATGACGACGCCGAGCGTCTCGACCAGCTTGGTCTTGCCGAGGCCGGGCACGCCCACCAGCAGGATGTGGCCGCCGGACAACAGGGTGACGAGACTCTGCTCGATCACGTCCTGCTGGCCGAAGATGACGCGGCCCACCGCCTCCTTGACGCGGGCGAGCCGCGTCCCCAGGGCCTCGACCTCCTCGACGAGTTTTGCAGGATCGATCGCCTCAGCCACTTCAACCATGCCCTGGGAGTTCCTTATATGCAGCCCTGGCTGGTGGCCCGGGGCTGTTCCCGGTCGGCCGGCCTGGGCTGAGACCTCGCGACGATCGCACGATTCCGCAAGAGGAAGGCGGATCGGCAAGGGCGGATAATGGTGATGACCGAGGCTGGCGCGCACAAGGCCGAGAGTGAGACGAAGCCCCGCCCCCATGAATTGGCCGGGCTTGCCTGCGGGGCCGCGAAGGCCCCGAAGGATGGGGCGATTGGCCGTCCCGCGCCGCAGGAACGCGAATTCGGCCTGCGCATCGGCCGCGACGGGACCTGGTACTACCGGGGGTCCGCGATCCAGCGGAAGGAACTGGTCTGCCTCTTCTCCTCCGTGCTGAAGCGGGAGGAGGACGGCTCCTACTGGCTGGAAACCCCGGTCGAGCGCGGTCGCATCCAGGTGGACGACGCGCCCTTCGTGGCGGTCGAGCTGTTCTGGCGCGAATGCGACGGGCGGCAATGCCTGACCTTCCGCACCAACCTGGACGAGATGGTCACCGCCGACTGGGACCATCCGATCCGCGTGCATCTCTGCCCCAGGACGCGCGAGCCGCGCCCCTACATCACCGTCCGCCAGGGCATCGAGGCCCGGATCGGCCGCGCCGTCTTCTACGAGCTGGTGGCGCTGGCGCAGGAGGAACGGGTGGACGGGCGCCAGGTGCTGGGCGTCTGGAGCGAGGGCGCCTTCTTCCCGATCGACGAGGTCCCCGCGCTCGACGCTGCGGCCGAGTAGGGTTATCCCGGACGGCATGCCCCAGGCGCCGGTCGTCCTCTCCAGCCATGTGCCGAGCCCGGCACAGATCGCCCAACGCCTGCGCGACCCCGCGCGCATCGCCCGCGTCGGCCCCTGGCAGAGCGACAGCATCGGAATCCTGGGCATCACCCCCGACAAGCCCGCCGCCGTGCTGGTGCCGATCGTCCTGCACCCCGAGCCGAGCATTCTTCTGACATTGCGGGCGGCGAAGATGTCGTCCCATGCCGGGCAGGTGGCCTTTCCCGGCGGGCGGATCGAGCCGGGCGAGACGCCCGTGCAGGCCGCGATCCGCGAGGCGGCGGAGGAGGTCGGTCTCGACCCGCGCCTGCCCGAGGTGATCGCGACGCTGCCGGAACACCTGGTGGGCTCGGGGTTCCGGGTGACCCCCGTGGTCGCCTTCATCCCCGCCCCGCTGAACTTGGCGCCCGACCCGGCCGAGGTGCAGGAGGCCTTCGAGCTGCCGCTGTCTGTGGTGATGGATCCCTCCGCCCCGGAACGCCACAGCACGGAGTTCCAGGGACGGCAGCGCGCGTTCTGGGTCTGGCCGCACGAGGCGCACTACATCTGGGGCGCCACTGCGGCGATGCTGGTCACGCTGGCCACCGTACTGCGAGACTGATCGGCCAGCGAACCCGGGCGCCGGAGCCGAATTGCCCTATCTGATCGAATTCCTCCTGTTCCTGCTGCCCTTCGGCATCTTCCTGCTGTGGCGGCGGGCCAACCCGGATGCCGAGCCGGCGACGGCGACGCTGCTGGCGGCGGTGGCGGGGCTTGCCCTCGCGCTGGCGGGCGCCGTGTGGTTCGGGCGGTTGC
>JAYRQX010000812.1:0-3868 GCA_041910415.1 Acetobacteraceae bacterium
AGGGTGCGCAGGGCGTCGCGGGCCTGGCAGGACGCCGCGCGGAATGCCGAGAAATCGTGTCTTCCGACCAGCGCCCGTGCGGCCTCATGCATCGCCGCCGCGTCGAGCCTCTGCGGGATGTGCCAGACACGGCCCGCATCCAGCGCCGGCCGCGCCGCGCGGTTGAGGATGCGGTAGCGATAGCCGCGCTGCACCGCGGAGAAGCGCGCGGACCAGCCCTCCGCGACATGGGCCGCGCGCAGCACGGCGACGGCGTGCGGGCGCGTGTGGAAGTTCAGCGCTTCGCGCACGCGGTCCGGCGGGAGATCGGTGCCGAGCGTCACGCCCGCGACCTGGCCTTCGGCATGCACGCCCGCATCGGTGCGGCCCGATCCCGTGACGGTCGGCAGCACGCCCCCGTTCAGCTTCGCCGCGGCCTCCTCGAGCACCTGCTGGACCGAGAGGCCGCTGTCCTGGCGCTGCCAGCCGACGAAGGGTGCGCCATCGTATTCCAGCAGCAGGGCATAGCTGCGACTCATTCCAGCACGGTGCCGGGCGGGAGCGCGTAGCCGCGCAGGAACTCCTCGACACCGCGCGCGGGCCGCCCGGGCCGCTGCAACTGCGTAAGCCGCAACGCGCCCGTGCCGCATGCGACGGTCGCGCGCGCGTCGAGCACCGTACCCGGCGCGCCGCTGCCCTGCGCCAGCTCCGCCGCGACGACGCGGATCTGCTCGCCCCCGTGCGCGAAAAAGGTGCCCGGCCAGGGATTGAGCGCGCGCACGCGCCGCTCCAGCGCCGCGGCGTCCTGCGTCCAGTCGAGGCGTCCATCCGCCTTGGTCAGCTTGGCGGCGTAGGTGACGCCCGCCGCGGGCTGCGGGACCGGCACGGGGTTGTCTTCGAGTGCGCGCAGGATGAGCCGCGCGCCCATGGCTGCCAGCGCGTCGTGAATCTCGCCCACCGTCGCACGCGGGCCGATCGGGATCGCTTCGCGCAGCAGCATCGGCCCGGTGTCGAGCCCTTCCTCCATGCGCATGATGGTGATGCCCGTCTCGGCATCGCCCGCCATCAGCGCCGCATGGATCGGCGCCGCGCCGCGCCAGCGCGGCAGCAGCGAGGCGTGGATGTTGAGGCAGCCGCGCCGCGGTGCCGCCAGCATCGGCGTCGGCAGGATGAGCCCGTAGGCCGCGACCACGGCGACATCGAGGTCGAGCGCCGCGAAGGCCGCGTGCTCGGCCGCATCCCTGCGCAGCCGCGCGGGGGTGCGCACCGGCAGCCCCAGTTCCAGCGCCGCGCGATGCACGGGGCAGGGCGTCTCCTTCTGCCCGCGCCCCGCCGGCCGCGGCGGCTGCGCATAGACGGCCGCGATGTCATGCCCGGCACCGTGCAGCGCGCGGAGCGCCGGGACGGCGAAATCGGGGCTGCCCATGAAGGCGATGCGCATGGCGGGTGTTCTCCGCATGCGCGCGGCGACCTACATCGCCTCGCGCTGCTTGAGCTTCAGCTCCTTGGCGAGCTTCCGCAGGATCATGTTGCGCTTGAGCGCGCTCAGATAGTCCACGAAGAGCACGCCGTTCAGGTGGTCGATCTCGTGCTGCACGCAGGCGGCCAGAAGCCCCTCGGCCTCCATCTCGCGCTTCGCGCCGTCGAGGTCCTGCCAGCGCACCTTGATGCGCGCCGGCCGCGTCACGTCGGCATACTGCCCCGGCAGCGAGAGGCAGCCTTCCTCGCGCGTCGCCTCCTCGTCGCTGGCGGCCACAACCTCGGGGTTCACCATCACGAAGGGCTCGGGCTGCTCCTCGCGCTGGATGTCGATCACGACCAGCCGGAGCAACGTGCCGACCTGCGGCGCGGCGAGGCCGATGCCGGGGGCCTTGTACATGGTCGCCAGCATCCGCGGCGCGAGAGCGCGGACCGCATCGGCATCGCCCGGCGCGACAGGGCGCGCCTTCGCGCGCAGCGTCGGATCGGGAACCAGCAGGATGGGCAAGAGCGGGACGTCGGACATCGCAGGCTTCGGGGCAGGGAAGGGGGAGGCCCGCGGATGTAGCCTTGCAACACCCCCCTTGCAACGGCGCCACAGCCTGACAATTTACACGTCCGGAAGGGGTGCTTCGGGCCCCGTCCGCCGCTTCGCTCCTTGAGGAGGATGCCTGATGTCCCGGCAGTCCGTGTTCGGCTCGCCCCTGTTCCTCGGCTTCGACCATCTCGAGCAGATGCTCGAACGGGTCACCAAGAACGCCGACGGCTACCCGCCCTACAACATCGAGCAGACCGGCGAGAGCCGGCTGCGCATCACGCTCGCCGTCGCCGGCTTCAGCATGGACGACCTGCAGATCACGCAGGAGGACAACCAGCTGGTGATCCGCGGCCGCCACAAGGATGACGGCGAAGGCCGCCATTTCCTGCACCGCGGCATCGCGTCGCGCCAGTTCCAGCGCGCCTTCGTGCTCGCGGAGGGAATCGAGGTCGAGGGCGCCTGGCTGGACAATGGCCTGCTGCATGTGGACCTGCGCCGACCGCAACCCGAGGTTCGCGTGAAGACCATCCATATCGCCACCAAGACCAATGGCAGTGGCGCTGCGACACGAATCGTCGAGGGACGTGCCGACCAGGGCTGACCCCGGGCGTTTCACCCGACGATGTCCGCAACACGAAACGGCCCGGGCCCCGCGGGGACGCGCCGGATGGAGTGGATAGGATGACCGACCACGACAACACCGCCGAAACTGAAACCGAGGCCGAGGCCGAGGCGCTGTCGCGCGAGGCCCTGCTGAAGCTCTCGCCCCTGGATTGGGCCCGCTTCGGCGTGCACCGCATCGCCTATTGCCGCCCGGCCATGATCAACGGCCAGATCGCCGTCGCGATCCATGCGGCCGACGGCACGCCGATCGGGGCCGCGCCGAACGCCGTGCTGGCCGAGGCTGCCATCCGCGAGCATGAGATGGTCCCCGCCTTGCTGCACTGAGGTCGGTCGAACGCCGGCGTGCGGCCGCGATCCGCCCGTCGCGGCGCCGTCCGGGGCGGGGCGGGCGGCCAGGCCGGGCAGGGGCGTGGTCCCGGCGGGCCATACGGTCCCTTTACTTTTTGGCACGCTTTTTGTCGGGGCCTCTCAGTTTGATTGACCGGCCCTCTCCGCAGCCCCATACAGCGCCCGTGAATCGTGCCGCGCCGCACCCCGACCTGGAAACCGCCCGCCGAGTCCTGGACACGGAAGCCGAGGCATTGCGCGCGCTGGCCGGCGTGCTGGACGACCGCTTTCCCCGGGCTGTCGCGCTGCTCGCCGCCGCCACGGGGCGCGTGGTCGTCACGGGCATGGGCAAATCAGGCCATGTCGGACACAAGATCGCCGCCACCCTCGCCTCGACAGGCACCCCGGCCCTCTTCGTGCATCCGGCCGAGGCGTCGCATGGCGACCTCGGCATGATCGTGGCCGGGGATGCGGTGATCGCGCTCTCCAACTCCGGGGAGACGCCCGAACTCGCCGACCTCGTGCGCCATTCGCGCCGCTTCGCGATACCGCTCGTCGCCATCACCGGCCGGGCCGACAGCGCGCTCGCCCGTGCCGCGGACGAGGCGCTGGTCCTGCCGCCCGCCGCCGAGGCCTGCCCCATGGGGCTCGCGCCCACCACCTCGACAACCATGCAGCTGGCGCTCGGCGACGCCATCGCGGTCGCCCTGCTGACGCGGCGCGGCTTCACGGCGTCCGACTTCCGGGTGTTCCACCCCGGCGGGAAACTCGGGGCGCAGCTTTCGCGCGTGGGCGACCTGATGCACCGCGGCGACGAGATGCCGCTGGCCGCCCCCGACACCCGCATGGACACCGCCATCGTCGCCATGACCGCGAAGCGGTTCGGCTGCCTCGGCGTCCGCGACGCGGCGGGCGCCCTCG
>JAYRQX010000813.1:0-5505 GCA_041910415.1 Acetobacteraceae bacterium
AGCAGGCCGAAGCCGATGCCCGGCAGCACCGCGACGGCGCCGACCAGGACGGCCAGCACCAGTTCGAAGGGCCAGAGGTTGTGCGAGGTCGGATCGCCCGCCACGTCGAAGACCACGCGCCCGATGACCGCGGCGGGCAGGCAGGCCAGCGTCGTGACCAGCGCCTGGCGCATCGTGGCAAGGCGCATCCCGACCAGCAGCATGGCGATCAGCGCGAGCGCCAGCAGGCCCGGGCCGAGCACGCTGCCCGGCAGTTCGGCCTGGCGGTAGGGCAGGTGCCAGTGCGGCCATCCCACGAGGAGCGTGCCGGCGACGAAGGCCAAGGGGAGCAGGACGGCGGCGGGCGGCTTCATGGCGGCGCAGTCTAGACCGTTTTCCGTTCGCTTTCGCGCACGGCAAACAGTCTATGTATGTGTTTGAGCGAGCATCTTCACCCGATCGGGCGATTCCGCCCAATCGGGATCTGCTCTAGCCGGTGCGCACCGTCACGCCACGCGAATCACGCCGTCGCGTGCATCGGGAACAGCCGGTCCGCGATGTCGCGCGCCAGCCGCGTCGCCTCGCTCTCGCGCGCCGCGTTCCAGGCCAGCGACACGCCGACGGCGCGAATGGGGCCTGCCAGCGCGCGGAAGGCGACGCCCGGCGGCTTCAGCCGCGCCATGCCCGAGGAGACCAGCGCGACACCGAGCCCCGCCGCGACGAAGCCCAACTGCGCCATGGCGGAGCCCACCTCCCGCACCGCGCGCGGCGTGAAGCCCGCTTCGCGGCAGGCCGTCACCATGGCGTCCGAATAGGCCGGGCTGATGGCGCGCGGCAGCGTCAGCATCGGCGCATCGGCCAGCGCCGCGAGCGGCAGCGGGTCCGGGCCTTCGAGCAGCGGATCGAATTCCGGCAGCGCGACGACCAGGTAGTCATCACCGAGCGGCCGCAGGCGGATCGGGTCGCGGTCGCGGTCCGAGCGCACCAGAGCGAGGTCGATCTCCCCGCGCCGCAGCGCCTCCAGCCCGTCGGTCGTGTCGAGCTCCCGCACCGCGATCGCCGCATCGGGCCGTGCGGCCTGCAATGCGCGCACCAGCGGCGGCAGGTAGTCGAACAGCGCCGAGGTCACGCAGGCGATGGCAACAGGCGCGTTGCGCCCCGCGCGCAGCTCGCGCGCCAGCGTCTCGAGATCGGCGGCGTTGCCGGCCAGGCGGCGCGCCAGCGGCAGCAGCGCCTCGCCTTCGCGCGTCAGCCGCGCACCCTTGCCCGTGCGCTCCAGCAATTGCACGCCGAGCTCACGTTCCAATGCCTGGATATGGGCGGTCAGCGGCGGCTGGGAGATTCCCAGCCGCGCGGCCGCGCGCCCGAAATGTCCTTCCTCCGCGACGGCGAGGAAATGCCCGAGCCGGCGGACCAGACGGAAATCCATGGAGCGATACGGTTAGGCTATCGCGCGTGTCAGTCAATCGGAATGGACGAATGCTCTTCGCGGGCGCACAACACGCGCCAACGGCAACCGCTTGGGGAGAAGAGCCAGCGATGAAGATGCATCCCGTCAAAGTCCATCCGTCCAAGGCGCTGCTGCAGCGCGAGGATCAGCTCGCCTGGAAGATGGCCGGCGTCGCGACCGACAAGGTCGCGGTCGAGAAGGACGTCCAGGAGATGATCGTCAACCGGATCATCGACAACGCCTCGGTGGCGATCGCGGCGATCAACCGCCGCCCCGTCGTCTCCGCCCGCGGCATGGCGCTCGGCCATGCGAAGAAGGAACGCGGCGCGCAGGTCTTCGGCGTGAAGTCCTCCACCACGGTCTCCCCGGAATGGGCGGCCTGGGCGAACGGCACGGCGGTGCGCGAGCTCGACATGCACGACACCTTCCTTGCCGCCGACTATTCGCACCCCGGCGACAACATCCCGCCGATCCTGGCCGTGGCCCAGGCGATGGGGAAGTCCGGCCGCGACCTGATCCGTGGCCTCGCCACGGGCTACGAGCTGCAGATCGACCTGGTGCGCGCCATCTGCCTGCACGAGCACAAGGTGGACCACATCGCCCATCTCTGCCCGTCGGCCGCCGCCGGCATCGGCACGCTGCTGGGGCTGAAGCAGGAAGTCGTCTTCCAGGCCATCCAGCAGGCGCTGCACACCTCCGTCAGCTTCCGCCAGTCGCGCAAGGGCGAGATCAGCTCCTGGAAGGCGTACGCGCCCGCCCATGCCGGCAAGCTCGCCATCGAGGCCGTTGACCGCTGCATGCGCGGCGAGGGCGCGCCCAGCCCGATCTATGAAGGCGAGGACAGCGTCATCGCCTGGGTGCTCTCCGGCCGCTCCAACCGGCAGGATGTCTATGGCCCCGTCTATTATAATGTGCCGCTGCCCGAGGCCGGCGAGGCCAAGCGCGCCATCCTGGACAGCTACACCAAGGAGCACTCGGCCGAGTACCAGTCCCAGGCCCTGATCGACCTCGCCTTCCGCATGCGCGAGCAGATCAAGGATTGGGACGCCGTGGACAGGATCACCATCCACACCTCCCACCACACCCACTACGTGATCGGGACGGGGGCCAACGATCCGCAGAAGATGGATCCGAAGGCCAGCCGCGAGACGCTCGACCATTCGATCATGTACATCTTCGCCGTCGCCCTGCAGGACGGACGCTGGCACCACGTGGACAGCTACGCGCCGAAGCGCGCCGGCCGGGCGGACACCATCCGCCTCTGGCACAAGATCGAGACCCGCGAGGATCCGGAGTGGACGCGGAAATACCACTCGCGCGACCCGAACGAGCTCTCCTTCGGCGGCCGGGTCGAGATCCGCTTCAAGGACGGCACGGTGCTGGTGGACGAGCTTGGCGTGGCGAACGCCCACCCGAATGGCGCCAAGCCCTTCGGCCGTGCCGACTACATCAGGAAGTTCAGGACCATCACCGAGGGGCTGCTCTCGGCGCGGGAGAGCAACCGCTTCATCGAGGTGGTGCAGGAGCTGCCCCGCCTGAAGGCGGGCGAACTCGGGGCGCTCAACGTGGCGCTGCCCGCTGGCGGCCTCGCCGACAGCAAGCCCGGCATCTTCTGAGGAGCGGGGCGGCGATGGCGCGGCGCGCGGCGGTGACGGTGCGGGACGCGGTCCCGGCCGATGCCGCCGCGCTCGCCGCCATGTTTGTTCGATCCCGCGCCGCGGCGATGCCCGGCCTCCGCGAGCCCTATCCGGAAGCGGACGTCGCACGCTGGCTCGCCAGCGTCCTGATGCGCCAGCACCGGGTCCGCGTGGCGGCAAGCGGGGACGATCCCGTCGGCTATATCGGCCATGGCCGCGATCCCGATCACGGGGCCATGGTCTTCCATCTCTACCTGGATCCGGCCTGGCGACGGCAGGGCATCGGGTCCAGCCTGCTCGCCGAGGCGATCGCGGCCCAGGACGCGCCGCTGTCGCTCTTCTGCTTCGCCCGCAACGCGGGCGGACGCGCCTTCTACGAGACCCAAGGCTTCCGCGCTGCCGCCTTCCGTGACGGCGCGGCGAACGAGGAAGGGGAGCCTGACATCCTGTTCGTGCGGGACGCGGCCCCCCGTCAGACACATCCAAGGGAAGACATGCCATGAGCGAAGAGAGCAAGCCCACCCTCTACAAAGGCCTGGTCGGCGTCTACGCCGATGAGAGCACGATCTCGAAGGTGATGCCGGAGACCAACAGCCTGACCTATGGCGGCTATGCGGTGCAGGATCTCTGCGAGGAAGCCTCCTTCGACGAGGTCGCCTACCTGCTCTGGCACGACGGCAAGCTGCCGACGAAGGCCGAGCTCGCCGCCTTCCAGGCCGAGGAGAAGGCGAACCGCGCCCTGAGCCCGGCGCTGATGCGGGTGATCCGGGAGTTCCCCAGGGAGGCGCACCCGATGGACGCGATCCGGACGGCCGTCTCCTTCATGGGCATGGAGGACCCGGAGAGCGCCGAGATGTCGCTGGAGGCGACCAAGCGCAAGGCGATGCGGCTTCTCGCGAAGATCCCGAGCGCGGTCGCCGCGGCGAATCGTCTCTCGAAGGGGTTGGAGCCGATCGCGCCCGACGCCTCGCTGCCCTTCTGCGAGAACTTCTTCCACATGGTTTTTGGGCGCGTGCCGCAGCCGGAGGTCATCAGGTCCTTCGACGTCTCGATGATCCTGTATGCCGAGCACACCTTCAACGCCTCCACCTTCACGGCGCGGACGGTGACCTCGACAGGCGCGGACATCCACGGGGCCATCACGGCGGCGATCGCCGCGCTGAAGGGCCCGCTGCATGGCGGCGCCAACGAGGCGGTGATGCACATGCTGAAGGAGATCCCGGGCCCGAACGCCGCGCCGGAGTGGCTGGAGAGCCGCTTCGACCACAAGGCGCTGGTCATGGGCTTCGGCCACCGCGTCTACAAGTCGGGCGACAGCCGCGTCCCCACCATGACCAAATACGCCGAGAAGATGGCCGAGGTCGTGGGCGACCGCCGCTGGATGGAGACCTCCCGCGTGCTGGCCAAGATCATGCTCGAGCGGAAGAACATCCACCCGAACCTCGATTTCCCGGCGGGCCCCGCCTACTACCTGATGGGCTTCGACATCCCGCTCTTCACGCCGATCTTCGTCTGCTCGCGCGTCACCGGCTGGGCGGCGCATGTGATGGAGCAGATGAAGGACAACCGCCTGATCCGCCCGCTCTCCTGGTACACCGGGCCCGTGCAGCGGCCTGTCGTGCCGATCGCTCAGCGGGGCTGAGTGCCGACTTCCCCGCGCGGCGACGGGCCGCGCGGGGCTTCCCGATGCGGCGCATCGCCGCGTCGAAGGGATGCGATGATGCGTCCGACTGTCTCTCTCCGACATCGCCGCAGCGCGTCGTCCGATCGTCTCCACGCATCGCGCATCGCATCGCGTCGCACGCGTCGTCGCTCATCGTCGCGATGCGATGCGCGACATCCGCGCCACACTCGTCGCATCATCGCGCGCGTCGCGTGAGATTTTCGCGCGCATGCGTACGGAATTTGTTGACACGACTCAGGTGCGTGCAGATAGCGTGATTCGCGCGCGCATCGTTCCACGCGATTCGTCGCTGCGAGTCGGACGACACGATCAATCGAGTCGAATGAACGCAGCGAAGAGCATCGACGGAGCGGCACGCCGCGGCAGGGAAGGACGGTCAATGGACCGCAGGCTCATGGGGCACGAGGCGCAGAGCGCCGATCGCCCCGCACCGCCGAAGGAAGCGCCGAGTGTGCTCCGCCATGGCGGGAGAGAGGCCGGGAACGGCACGACGCGGCATTCCGCCGCGTGGTTCGCCATTCGCGCCGGCGCCTGCGGTTCCAAGACTGCGAGCAACATGGTCACGCGCGCCACGGGATCCGCGTCAGCCCGTCAACGCACGTCCCCTCCTGCTGTCACTCGGATGCGCATCACCGCCGCCCCCCGGGCACGGTAACGCTCCGCTCAACCGGAACATGGAGATCCTGACCAGAATGACCGATATCATCGAGACCACCGAGACCGAGGAAGCCCCGGTCCGCGCCCAGGCGATGGCC
>JAYRQX010000814.1:0-2857 GCA_041910415.1 Acetobacteraceae bacterium
AGTACCGCGCGTTCGATCCGCGCGGCGGAGGGCGTGGCGAGGAGGGAGATGTCGGCGCCCGTGATCGCGACCTCGCCGCCGGGGCCAAGCCGCAACCGGCCCGGCCCCACCTGCAGCAGCGCGGCCAGGCTCGCGCCCCGTCCATCCACCTGTGCCCCGGCGCGCAGCTCGATCGAAGCGGTCGCATCCAGCGCGGCGAGTCCCGCCAGGGCCGGCGCCTGCCGGGCGAGCAGCGCCGGCCGGACATCGCTGATGGCGAGCGTCCCCTCCACGCGCGTCGGATTGGCTTCGAGGACGCCCCGCAGCCGGGCCGGCAGCCGCTCCTCGCCAAGCCGGAGCGTCGCGCGGCCATCGAGGTCCATCCGTGCATCGTGGCGGTGCAGTTCCAGCTCCGCCCGGTCCAGCGACCATTCCGTGCCGAGCTGCGCATCGCCGACCTGGATGCGGGCATCGTGGACGGTCACGCGCTCCAGCGCACCGAGCGGGGATGCGTCGCGCGCGCCACCGGAAAGACCGGCCAGGATGCGCTGGAGGAAGGGCTCCGGCTCGCCCTCGCCCGGCGCAGCTTCCGCCTCCGCCTCCGCCTGCTCCTCCTCGGCCGTGGAGAGGCCGCCGAGGTCCACGGTGAAGCCGCCATCCGCCGCGCGGTAGGCCCGCAGGCGGAGACCCGTCAGCTCGATCCGCCGCGGCGCGACGCGCCCGACCAGCAGCCAGCGATAGGCGAGCGAGACCGAGGCTTCGGGCAGGTCGGCCCGGACCCGCCCTGTCTCGTCGAGGATGCGGACCTGGCGGATCACGATCTCGAAGGGCGAGATTCCTTCCCGCCAGCCGTCCCAGGCCAGTTCCGCCGACCCGATGGAGATGCGTGCCGGGGCGCCGGGGCGGTTGAAGATGGCCTCGATGCGCTCGGTCACCTGGGGGATCGGGATCGGGCCCTGGGAGAGCCGCCAGGCGAGCGCCGCCAGCACCAGGCCGACTGCCACGCTCAGCGACAGCGCGAGGGTGACGAGGCGCGGCACCAACCGCAGCGCTTGACCGGGAAGGCGCCTCACCGCTTCCCTCCCGCGCCATGTCGCACCCGCCCCACCTGCCGCGTCCCCATTCGCCCGATGAGGCCGCCCTGCTCGCCGAACGTTTCGCCGAGCGCGGCGCGGCCGAGCGTGGCTATGCCGAATCGGCCGAAGGGCGGGCGCTGCTGGCGGCGCTCGGCGGCAACAGCCCCTACCTCTCGGACCTCGCGGTGCGCGAATCGGGGACCCTGCTGCGCCTTGTCGAACGCGGTGCGGACGAGGCCTTCGCCCTGGCCCTCGACCCGCTCGGCCGCGCCGATGCCGAGGCGCCGGCGGCGGCCGTCGCCGCCCTTCTCCGTCAGGCGAAGCGCCAGGGCGCGCTGATTGCGGCGGTGGCCGATATCAGCGGCGCCTGGCCGCTCGACCGCGTGACCGGCGCGCTGTCCGAGCTGGCGGATTCGACGATCGACTACGCCTGCGCCCACCTGATCCGCGCGGCCCAGGCGCGGGGAGAACTCCGCCGCACCGGCAATGCGCGCGATCCCAGGAGCGCCGGGCGCGGCAGCGGCCTCGTCGTGCTCGGCATGGGCAAGCTCGGCGGGCGCGAACTGAACTACTCCTCGGATGTGGACCTCATGGTGCTCTATGACCCCGAGGCCGCAGCCTACCACGCCGACCGCGCCGGCGCGCTCTATGTCCGCATCGCCCGGGACCTCGTGAAGCTCATGGAGGAGCGGACGGCCGATGGCTATGTCTTCCGCACCGATCTGAGGCTGCGGCCCGACCCCGCGGCGACGCCCCTCGCCGTCTCGATTCCGGCCGCGATCACCTATTACGAGAGCCTCGGGCAGAATTGGGAACGCGCGGCCATGATCAAGGCGCGCCCGGTCGCCGGGGACAAGGCCGCCGGCGATGCCTTCCTGCGCGAGCTCCGTCCCTTCGTGTGGCGGCGCAACCTGGATTTCGCGGCGATCGCCGATATCCATTCCATCAAGCGCCAGATCCACGCCCACAAGGGCGCGCGCGGGGCGCATGCGACGATCCAGCTCGCGGGGCACGACGTGAAGCTCGGCCGCGGCGGCATCCGCGAGATCGAGTTCACCGTCCAGGGGCTGCAGCTGATCTGGGGCGGGCGCGACCCCGCGCTGCGCGACCCGACGACGCTCGGCGCGCTGGCCGCCCTCGTCGCGGCGGGGAAGATCGAGCGCCGCGCGGCGGCCGACCTCGCCGATGCCTATGTCTTCCTGCGCGGCATCGAGCACCGGCTGCAGATGGTGGCGGACCGCCAGACCCATCGCCTGCCCGAGGACGAGGAGGGCCTCGCCCGCATCGCCGCCTTCGCGGGCTACGCGACGACGGAGGATTTCGCGCGCGCCTTCCTCTCCCATCTCGGCCGCGTGGAGCGCCACTACGCCAGGCAGTTCGAATCCGAGCCGTCGCTTGCCGGCGAGGCCGGCGGCAACCTGGTCTTCACCGGCGTGGACAACGACCCCGAGACGCTGGAGACGCTGACCCGCATGGGCTACGCCAACGCGGCGAGCGTCGCTTCCATGGTGCGCGGCTGGCACCATGGGCGCGCGCGCGCCATGCACAGCGAACGCGCGCGGGAGCTGATGACGGCCCTGATGCCCGCGCTGCTGGCCGCCTTCGCGCGCCAGACCCAGCCCGACCAGGCTCTCGCGCGCTTCGACGCGCTGCTGAACCGCCTCGCGGCCTCGGTGCAGTTGCTCAGCCTGCTGCACCGCAACCCCGCGCTGCTCGACCGTCTGGCCGGCGTGCTCGGCGCCGCACCGCAGCTCGCCGACCATGTCGCGCGTCATCCCGCGGCGCTGGAAGGGCTGCTGATC
>JAYRQX010000815.1:0-2543 GCA_041910415.1 Acetobacteraceae bacterium
CGCGGCGGCGAAGGCAACGGCCATCCCTTGCTCGCCGTGACCAACCTCGCGATCCACTATGGCGGCATCGCGGCGGTCAAGGGCATCTCGTTCGCCGTCGAGGAAGGCGAGATGGTCTGCCTGATCGGCGCCAACGGGGCGGGCAAGACCTCGACGCTGAAGGCCCTGGCGCGGATGGTGCCGGCGAGCGGCGAAATCCACTACGGACGCGAGCGCATCGACGCCACGCCCAGCCACCAGTTGATCCGCAAGGGACTCGCGCTGGTGCCCGAAGGCCGTGGCATCTTCGCCCGGCTGACGGTCGCCGAGAATCTGGCGATGGGCGCCTTCCACCGCGCCGACCATGCCGAAATCGCCCGCGACCTGGACCGCGTCCATGGCATGCTGCCGCGCCTGAAGGAGCGCGCGGCGCAGGTCGCCGGAACGCTTTCCGGGGGCGAGCAGCAGATGCTGGCGATCGGCCGCGCCTTGATGGGCCGCCCGCGCCTGCTGCTGCTCGACGAACCGTCGATGGGCCTGGCGCCGCTGATGGTGGAAAAGGTGTTCGAGGTCATCCGCGACGTCGCCGCCGAAGGCATGACCATCCTGCTCGTCGAACAGAACGCGAAGCTGGCGCTGGAAGTCTGCGCCCGCGGCTATGTGATGGAAAGCGGCGCCATCACGCTGGCCGACAGCGGCGCCAATTTGCTTGCCGACTCGCGCGTGCGCGCGGCGTATCTCGGAGAATGAGGCCGCAGGCGTGCTTATCCGCGCCAAGCCCGCGCTGCTCGACGGCGGATCCCCGCCGCCGGCGCGCAATCCAGCCATGGCGCATGGTTGAAATTGTTCGAAAGTCAGCTTTGGCGGGACGGCGCCGGATTCACGCCGCGACGGCGGTCGCGGAAAACGTGAAGGCGTCGGCGAAAAACTCGTCCTCGGGCAGGCCCGCGACGGCGAAATCGGCGCGCGCGGCGTCGATCATCGCCGGTGCCCCGCAAGCATAGACCTGGAACCCCGCGAGGTCCGGATGGTCTTCCAGCACGGCCTTGTGCGCCAGTCCGCCGCGGCCGTCCCAGGCCTCGTCCGACAGCACGGGCACGTAGTGGATATTCGGGTGGTCGGCCGCCCAGCGACGCGGGAGTTCGGGCAGGTAGAGCCCGGCGCGGTCGCGCGCGCCCCAATACAAATGCATGGGACGGTCGACGCCGACATGGATGGCGTGCTCGATCAGCGCCTTGATCGGCGCGAAACCGGTGCCGCCGGCGAGCAGGATGATCGGCTTCGCCGACTCCTCGCGCAGGAAGAAGGTGCCCAATGGCCCCTGGAAGCGCAGGATTTCCTTTTCCTTCATCGCCTCGAACACGTGGCCGGTGAAGCTGCCGCCCGGAACGTGGCGGATGTGCAGCGAGAGGAATTCGTCGTCGTGCGGCGCGTTGGCGATCGAGAACGCGCGGCGCGTGCCGTCCTTGAGCATGAATTCGATGTACTGGCCGGCGAGGAATTGCAGCCGTTCGTTGGTCGGCAACTTCAGCGTCATGACGATCACGTCAGGCGCGGCGCGGTGCAGGGTCTGCACGCGGCAGGGCAGGATGCGCACCGGGATGTCCTTGGCCGAACCGACCTCGCGGCATTCGAGCACCAGGTCGGAGCGGGCCGTGGCGCAACAGAACAGAGCCTTGCCTTCGCTGCGTTCGACCAGCGACAAGGCGCCGTCCATGTGGGCGCCATGATCGACCACGCCGTCCAGCACCTTGCCCTTGCAACTGCCGCAGGCGCCGATCCGGCAGCCGTAGGGCAGGCTGAAGCCGGCGTCCAGCGCGGCCTGCAGCAGGGGCGTTTCCTCGTCGACGCGAAAGCTGTGGCCGCTGGGTTGCAGCGTCACGGTGTGGCCCGTCGGGGAGTCGGTCTGGGAGCCCATGCGATAATCCTTCGATGAAATTAGGCCTGCGCACGCTGTTGATCGTCGGCTGCGGCGACGTGCTGCGCCGCGCCCTGCCGAAGCTTGTCCGGCGCTGGCGGGTGGTCGCGCTGATGCGCCGGCGCGACCCCGCGCTCGATGCCTTCGGCATCCGCCAGATCGTCGGCGACCTCGACGACCGCCGCCGGTTGCGCCGCCTCGCCGGCATCGCCGACGCGTTCCTCGTGCACGACCGCGACATCGCCGTGCGCTGCGACGACAGCCTCGCCCGCGCCACCCCCGAGGGCCCGGCGTTCGTTCGCCGCGCCCGCGGCTACACCCCGCGCGCCATCCGCCTGCCGCGCCCGGGCCCGAGCGTCCTCGCGACCGGTGCCTGGCTCAAGAACACCGTGTGCGTCACGCGCGGCGACGAGGCCTTCCTCTCGCCGCACATCGGCGACCTCGACAACGGCCCCGCCTGCGAGGCCCTCGACGAGGCGGTGGCGCACCTGCTCGCGATCCTGGAGGTCGAGCCCGCGGCCTGCGCGCACGACCTGCATCCCGACTTCTACTCCAGCCGCTTCGCCGCGCGCTTCGCGGCCGCCCGCGAGCTGCCGGCCTTCGCGATCCAGCACCACCACGCCCACGTCGCCGCGGTGTGCGCCGA
>JAYRQX010000816.1:0-1578 GCA_041910415.1 Acetobacteraceae bacterium
CTTCGCCAATGCCCGCATTGCCGGCGCGAAGGTCCTGGCCGGCGCGCCGGTGCTGGAAAAGGGCATGGTCGAAAGCGACTTCGCGGACCTTGCCGCATCAGGCGTCACACTGCTCGGCGAAGTCGGCCTGGGGTCCGTCAAGGCCGGCTACGAGGCGCGGGAGATGGTCGCCTGGGCGCGCAAGCACGGCATCCAGTCCACCATCCATACGGGCGGGCCTTCCGTGCCCGGCAGCGGCTACATCGACAGGGACACGGTGCTGGAAGCGGACGCCGACATCATCGGCCACATCAATGGCGGCCACACCGCGCTGGCCGAGGGCCAGGTCTGCGAGCTGTGCGAACGCAGCAAGCGCGCCATCGAGATCGTGCACAACGGCAATGAGAAGATCGCCGTCGCCGCCGTGCAGGCCGCGCGCGATCTCAAGCAGTTGCACCGCGTCATCCTCGGCACCGACAGCCCCGCGGGATCGGGCGTGCAGCCGCTCGGCATCCTGCGCATGGTCTCGCTCCTTTCCTCCTTCGGCGGGATCCCGCCGGAGCAGGCGCTCTGCATGGCGACCGGCAACACCGCGCGCATCCGCAACCTCGACAGCGGGTTGATCGAGGTGGGCCGCGCCGCCGACTTCGTCTTCATGGACCGCGCGCAGCACACGGCGGGGCGCGACCTGCTCGACAGCATCCGCCTCGGCGACCTTCCGGGCATCGGCATGGTGATGGTGGACGGCGCCGTGCGCTGCGCTCGCAGCCGCAACACCCCGCCCGCCGAACGCGTGCCTGAAATCCTCGGCCATTGAGAGGACTGCTGCGCCATGCCCGCGATCATCAGAAAAATCATCGTCATCCTCGACGAGACGCAGCGCGAGATGGACCGCGCGGTCAGCCCACCGATCAAACGCGCCATCGCCTGCGCGGCGATCAAGAATCCCTTCGCCGGGCGCTATGTGGAGGATCTCTCCGAACTCGTCGCGCAGGGCGAGGAGCTCGGCGCGCTGCTCGCGGCGCGCGCCATCGCGGCGCTCGGCATTCCCGGCGACCAGGTGGAAAGCTTCGGGAAGGCGGCCATCGTCGGCGAGAATGGCGAGCTCGAGCATGCCGCCGCGCTGCTGCACCCGAAGATGGGCGCGCCTGTTCGTGCCGCGCTGACGAAGGGTCCCGCGCTGATCCCGTCGGCGAAGAAGTCCGGTGGCCCCGGCACCGCGATCGACGTGCCGCTGGGCCACAAGGATGCGGCCTTCGTGCGCAGCCATTTCGATGCCATCGAAGCGCGCATGCCCGACGCACCACGGGCCGACGAGATCGTCGTCTGCATCGCGCTGACCTCGGGCGGGCGTCCGCATCCGCGCATCGGCGGGCTCACCAGGGACCAGATCGAGGGTAGGGACGGCCTTCGCTAAATTATGAAATGTTTCAGCGCATTCATGCCGGCGCGGTCAGAGTTTGTCTTGTGCTGGCGCGCGGCGCCGCGTTGAATACGATCGCTTTCCATCCGGAGCCAACAGAATGACAGACGAACCGTCCGATCCGCGGCTGAAGCGTCGCGCGCTGGTCCTGCGCGTCGGCGCCGCCGGCGTCGCGC
>JAYRQX010000817.1:0-1634 GCA_041910415.1 Acetobacteraceae bacterium
AGGAAATCGCCGAGGGCATTGCCGGAAAGATGGCCTATGTCGGCACGCTGGCGGTGGAGTTTTTCGTCGTGCGCGGCCAGTTGTATGTCAATGAAATGGCTCCGCGTCCGCACAATTCGGGCCATTACACGATCGACGCCTGCGTCAGCAGCCAGTACGATCAGCAGGTGCGCGCCCTGTGCGGCCTGCCCCTGGGCGAGTCGCGCGCGCACAGCGCCGCGGTGATGGTGAATCTGCTCGGCGACTTGTGGTACCTGAAGGATGCGCACCATAGCCACGAGCCCGACTGGCAGCGGCTGCTGGAGGTGCCGAACCTGCGCCTGCACCTCTATGGCAAGCACCATGCCCGCCACGGCCGGAAGATGGGCCACTTCACGGTGATCGGTTCGGACGCGATGGAAGTGCAAAAGTCAGCCCTGGCGGCACGGCGCGACATCGGCATCCTGGATGACTGAGGACGGCGGTCGCTCGGCGACGGAAGTAGCGCGCGCGGCGGCGCTGTTGCGCGCGGGCAAACTGGTCGCCTTTCCGACGGAAACCGTCTACGGTCTGGGCGCGGACGCCGCGAATCCGTCGGCGGTGGCGGGGATATTCGCCGCCAAGGGTCGGCCGGCGGACCATCCGTTGATCGTACATCTGCCCGACGTGGGTCACCTCGGGCGCTGGGCTATCGACATCCCCCCGGCTGCCTTGGTGCTGGCGACAAAGTTCTGGCCGGGACCGCTGACCCTGATCCTCAAGCGCCACCCCGATGTGATCGATGCAATTACTGGCGGACAGGACACCGTCGGCGTGCGAGTGCCCAAGCATCCGCTGGCGCTCGAGTTGTTGTCGAACTTCGGCGGCGGCATTGCCGCGCCTTCGGCGAACCGCTTTGGCCGCATCAGTCCGACCACGGCGGGGCACGTGCGCGAGGAAGTCGGCGATCGCGTGGCCGCGATTCTCGACGGCGGCCCCTGCGCGGTCGGCATCGAATCGACTATCCTCGATTTGTCGCGGGGCGCGCCGCGCATCCTGCGCCCCGGAATGGTCGGCGCGCGGGCGCTTGCCGAGGTGCTTGGGGTCGAACCGGACGCGGCGCCGGGCGCGGCCGACGACGTGCCGCGAGTGTCCGGTAGCCTGGATGCGCACTATGCGCCGCGCACGCCGCTGCAACTGGTTGCCGGGGACGCATTGCCGTTCGCCGTGCGCAACGCCTTGGTGGCCGGCGAGCGCATCGCGATACTCGCTTGCATGGCGCCGGCAATCACCGCCGAGAGCATTGTCTGGCGAGTCGCGCCGACCGACGCGGCGGGATTCGCGCACGACTTGTACGCCAACCTGCGCGCGCTCGATGCCGAAGGCTGTGCCCGCATCGTGGTTCAACGCCCGCCCTTGACGCCGGCATGGTCGGCGGTACAGGACCGCCTGCGCCGCGCGGCGCAGGGTTCCGGCCAATCCTGACCTCAATGGCGGCGCGGCCGCCCAAACAGCCGGCGGTTTTCGCCCCTGCTCGCGCCTAAAGAACCCCGTGCGCGGCCGATATAGTGGTCATGCGGAGTCGCTCCGCGCAGCATGGAGGTTTGTGCCCATGAGCGCAGAAAAATCCAGTGGCCACGGTCGCGAACGCCCTGCGGGCGCGCGGCGCGCTCCAG
>JAYRQX010000818.1:0-2276 GCA_041910415.1 Acetobacteraceae bacterium
GCGCGACCCGTCCGGCTACGGCACAGGCTGGCGCCTGCGTGGCGGCGGGACCGGCGTCACGGACCGCGACCCGAACGATCCGCCCGGCCGCGGACGGGGTGGAGGCGGCATCACGGACAACGATCCGAACGATGCGCCCGGCCGCGGACGCGGCCGGCGCGGGACGGGGCTGACCGACAGCGATCCCGTGGATCGGCCCGGCAACGGTCGCTCCGGCCGCTGAGGCCGCTCCGCCGTCGAAGAGCGACGGCGCCCGGCCCTGGGCGTGGGAGGGAGTGCGCATGTCCGACAATGGTCGCGGCCGGCTGAAGCGTCGCCTTGTCGTCCTTGGCATCACGGGTGGCGTCACGGCCGCGGAACCGGCGGTCGCGCAGATCTCCGACAGCGACCCCTACGACCCCTCGGGCCGCGGGCGGGGCCGCCCCTACACCGGCACCTCCGACAGCGATCCCCGGGATCAGGCCGGCCATGGCCGGCCGCGCACGGGAACCTCGGACAGCGATCCCCGGGACCGGCCTGGCCAGGGACGGCCGCGCACGGGCATGTCCGACAGCGACCCGCGCGACCGCCCCGGCTATGGACGGCCGAGGACGGGCTATTCGGACAGCGATCCCAACGACCGGGCCGGCCAGGGCCGGCCACGCACGGGGCGCTCCGACAGCGACCCGCGCGATCCCGCCGGGCGCGGCCGCTACTGACCCGCGGCGCCCCAGCCTCCGCTGACAAGCAAGGTCTCCCGGTCTAGCTTGCTGCACCGGGCGTGGGCCTCTCCGCGCTCCAGACCATCCGAGCGAAGCCAATGACCGAACCGACCGTTGCTGCCGAGGCTTTCGAACTGGCCTTTGGGGACATCCCGTTCGACCAGGTGCTGGCGCTGCGCGAAGGCACCGCCTGGCGGCATTTCCCCTCGGCCGATCCGGACCGCTTCCGCCACCTCCTCTCCGTCGCCCATCTCGACGCCTTCCTGCGCACGGACGCGGCGCGCACGCCGCGGGTCGGCATGGCCGATGCCGGGCGCCAGGGCGGCGCAGGAGTGCCCCATGACGAGTTCACCGACGACATGGGCCGCGTGGACCTGCCGCGGCTGCTGCAGCGCTTCGACCGCGGCGGCACCCTTGTCGTCAGCCAGTTCCACGACATGCACGAACCGCTGGCGCGCTTCTGCCGCGGGCTGGAGAAGGCCTTCCTGCACGGCGTGCAGTCCAACATCTACCTCACGCCGCCGGGCGCGCAGGGCTTCCGCCCGCATTTCGACACCCACGACGTCATCGTCATGCAGGTCAGCGGGAAGAAGACCTGGCGCGTCTGGGACGGCACCCCCTTCCCCGTGCCGACGCGCCGTACGCCCTGGAACAACCAGCACCTGGGCGCCGGCGAGCCGCACAGCTTCACCCTCGAGCCCGGCGCGGCGCTCTACATCCCCCGCGGCGTGATGCACGACGCCATGGCGCAGGAGGTGGGCGAGCCCTCGCTCCACCTGACCATCGGCCTGCTCGAACCCGCCTGGGCGGAAATGGTCGGCCAGTTGCTCGACGCGATCGAGCAGAAGGAGCCCCTGCTGCGCGCCTCCTTCCCGACCTGGCGGCTCGCGGACGAGGACGGCATTGCCCGGGTGGCGGCCACGCTTCGCGAGGTCGTGGCGACGCTCGCGAAGCCGGAGCTGGCGGAGACTCTGGCGGTCATGGCCCTCGACCGGGTGAGCCAGGACCGCATGCCACTGCCCGGCCGCGGCCTGCTGCCGGCGCAGCCCGCGCCGCGGGATCGCATGCGGCTGACCGACACGATGCACCATCACATCGTGCCCCTCATGGATGGCGGCGGCGCGCTGCGCTGGCATGGCGGGGCCGAGACGCTGAGCGAGCAGGAACTCGCCTGGATGGAGCGGCTCGAGGACGGCGCCTCGGCGGAGGAACTCGGCGAGGGCGGGCTCGCCTTCCTGACGCGCCTCGCGGCACCCGGCCTGATTGAAAAGGTGTAAGGTTTCCTCGCTTGCGAAGGTCGCAACCGGGGGATTACGATTCCGACACGGAACCGCGCCGATAACGGCGCGGGCCGGGATTGCCTGCCCGGGCCGCTGCGGCCCTTCATCCGTACCGGAGATCGAATGTCCGAGAATGAGACCAAGCGCCGGCTCGGCCGGCGCCTGCTTGCCCTTCGCGTCGCGGCCGGCAGCGCCGCGGCCGCCAGCTTTGCGGTGGCCGATACCGCCGAGGCGCAACGCACCGACAGAGATCCCACCGACGCGCCGGGCCGCGGCCGCTCCGGCCGCACCGACA
>JAYRQX010000819.1:0-3675 GCA_041910415.1 Acetobacteraceae bacterium
CGTGTCTCGATGTGCGGCGCGGGCGGGCGCGGCGGTGGTGAGACCGTGACGGACGGCGCCGGCGGCGTCGCATCGGGCGGCAGCGCGCGGCCGGGCAGCGGCGTCACATGGGCGCCGGTATAGGCGCGCCAGACGGACCGGTCGGCCTCGGTCAGGCCGCGGCTTCGGTGGCGCGGCATTTTCTCTACGCTGGCGCCGGCAGGGCGGCGGGATCGTCGTCGATCAGGACGACATGCAGACGGCGCGGGCCGTGCGCGCCGAGCTCGAGCGTCTGCTCGATATCGGCGCTGCGCGAGGGACCCGTCACGAACATGACGTTGCGCGGCATGAAGCCGCCGGTCTCCGGATCGCGTCGCGCGCGCAGCCGGTCCCAGGCGTCTTCGTAGGGGCCAACGACATCCGACGCGCGCAACACGACGATCTCCGTCTCGGCGAGCAGGTTCAGCGTGGTCGGCCGCGCGGGGTCCGACGGCAGCATCAGCGTCCCCGTCTCCGCCACGCCGGCATAGCCGTGCTGGACGGACACCTGGTCGCTGCCCTCGGCACGGCGCTGTTCGAAGGACAGCAGCGGGCGGTCGGCCCAAGGCATCGCCGAGAGGTCCGGATGCGGCGCCATGACGAAGCGCGACGGCAGGTTCTGCGCGGCCAGGTAATCCGCGACTGCGCCCGGCACCGCGGCGGCATCCGACACGCGCGCGACGCTCCCGAACTCCTTCTCGACGTTGCTCACGAACAGCGCCACCTGCTCCGGCCGCGGCAGCTGCGACCGCTGCGGAATGAGGTGGCGCGGATGCGTCGCCAGCCGCCCTTCCAGCATCGCGCGCTGGTCGGCCGGCAGCGGCCCGCGCTTCAGCCCGCGCCGGATCGCGCCCAGGATCTGGTCCTTGCCCATGGTCAGCGCTTCCCGTCGCGCTGCATGCGTTCATAGCGCGCCATGAAGGTACCGCCTTCCGGCGCCGGAAGATCCCGTCCCCTGGTCCAGCCGCCCGCGAAGGGCAGCGAGCGGAAGGCGCCCTTGCGGCGACCGAGCAGCGACAGCGCGCCGATCGCGGTGCGCGTGGCCAGCCGGTACAGCCCCGGCCGCTTCGCGAACCAGGCCCAGAGGCCGAGATTGGTGCGCACCGTCGCCGGCGTCAGATGCCGTTCGAACTCCCGCTCGCGCCAGTGGCGCATCATGTTGGGCAGCGGGATCTTCATCGGGCAGACGCTCTCGCAGCGCCCGCAGAAGGTGCTCGCATTCGGCAGCAGGCCGGTCTTCTCGATGCCCATCAGCGACGGCGTCAGCACGCTGCCCATCGGCCCCGGATAGACCCAGCCATAGGCATGCCCGCCGGTCACGCCGTACACGGGACAGTGGTTCATGCAGGCCGCGCAGCGGATGCAGCGCAGCATGTCCTGGAATTCCGTGCCGATCATGTTGGACCGGCCATTGTCGATCAGCACGACATGGTATTCGCCCGGGCCGTCCAGATCGGCCGCGCGGCGGGCGCCGGTCGAAAACGTCGTGTAGACGGAAAAATCCTGCCCCGTGGCGCTGCGCGCCAGCAGCCGCAGCAGCGCGCAGGCATCGTCCAGCGTCGGTACGACCTTCTCGATGCTGGCCAGCGCGATGTGCACCTTCGGCAACGTCTGCGTCAGGTCGCCATTGCCCTCGTTGGTGACGATCACCGACGACCCGGTCTCCGCGATGAGAAAATTCGCGCCGGTGATGCCGACATCCGCCGCCAGGAACTGCTCCCGCAGCCGCCCGCGCGCTTCCGTCAGGATGTCGCGCCGCTCGGAAAACACGCGGTCCTTCGGCAGGTCGGTGTGGCGCTCCCGGAACGTCGCTTCCCAATCCTCGCGGTTCAGGTGGAAGGCCGGCGCGATGATGTGGCTCGGATGTTCTTTCCGCAGCTGGATGATGTATTCGCCGAGGTCCGTCTCCACCGGGCGGATGCCGTTGGCTTCCAGGTGGTCGTTGATCCCGAGCTCCTCGGAGATCATCGACTTGCCCTTGGTGACGGTCTTCGCACCTGCATCGCGGCAGATCGTCAGCACCGCCGCGCGTGCCTCCTCGATCGTCGAGCACCAATGCACGGTGCCGCCCGCCTTCTCGACATTCGCGGCATAGGTCTCCAGGTAGAAATCCAGGTTCGCGAGCGTGTGGTTCTTGATGTCGCGCCCGATCTCGCGCAGGCGCTCGAATTCCGGCAGCGCCGCCACCGCCACCGCGCGCCGTTGCAGGAAGGCGCCCTTGGCGGTGCCGAGCGCCTTCTGCAAGCCCGGATCCGCGATCGCGCGCGTCGCGTTCTGCTTGAATTGGGGCGAGGTGAGCTGGACCACGTCGTTCGATATCCCTGGGTCGGGCGGCAATATAGGGCGAAAGCCCGGCCGCATCACCCCGGCAGCAGCCGCGGCCGCCCGGCCTCCACCACGAAGCTCTTCAACGTGAACCCCTGCGCGATGCGGTCCCGCACGTCGCGCAGCGCCATCATCCGCGCCTCCGCCCGGCCGCGGGTCAGCGTCACGTCGAGCCAGCCGCGGTAGGTCGCGTCCCCGAACAGAAAATGCGGCTCATGCGCGTAGCGTTCGGCGAAGCGCGCGCTGCTCTGGCTGGTGATGGAGGTGCCGACCAGCTCCGCCGCGACCGAGGGCGTCTCCGGCCGGTCGAAGTCGGGCCGCAGATCGGCGGCGAAGAAGGCGTGGATGTCGCCCCCCAGCACGACCGGCGTGCCCTGGTCCGCCCGGCGCGCCGCCAGCGCATCCAGGATGCGGCGGCGGGACGCCGGGTAGCCGTCCCAGCAATCCGTCCAGTAGGTGGCCGGCGTGCGGTCACTCCCAAAACGCGCGAAGCGCGTCTGCTGCGCGATCAGCGTCCAGCGCGACCGGCCGCGCCGCAGCCCGTCCAGCAGCCAGGCTTCCTGTTCGCGCCCCAGGATGCTGCGGGCGGGATCGGCCATCTGCGGGCAGGCCTCCAGGCTGACGCGCGGCGCGCCGCCGCGGTCCGGCGCCTGGCAGGCCTGCGGGTCGCGGTACTGGCGGTCGTCCAGCATGTGCAGGTCGAACAGGCCGCCGAAGGCGGCGCTGCGATGGATGCGCGCGTGCGGGCCACGCGGCTTCATGGACCGCGGCAAGGGCTGGTGTTCCCAGAAGGCGCGGTAGCCCGCCGCGCGGCGTTCCAGGAAGGGCGCGCCGCGTTCCCGCTCGCCCACGTCGTTCGCGTAGTCGTTGGAGACCTCGTGGTCGTCCCAGGTCACCATCCACGGTGCGGCGGCGCAGGCGGCCTGCAGATCCTCGTCGGTGCGATAGAGGGCGTGGCGCACGCGGTAATCGTCCAGCGAGCGCGCCTCGGGCGCGTTGTGGTGGCGCACCAGGTTCCGGCCCCAGCTCCGTTCGTAGATGAAGTCGCCCAGGAACAGCATCAGGTCGGGGGCGGAGGCCGCGATCAGCCGGTGCGCGCCGAAATAGCCCTGCTCGTATTGCTGGCAGGACGCGACGGCGATGCGGAAGCGATCGGGCATGCTGCCCGGCGCCGGTGCGGTGCGCGTGCGGCCGACGGGGCTCGCGACCCCTGCCGCGATGAAGCGATACCAGTAGTCGCGCCCCGGCCGCAGCCCCGTGACCTCGGCATGAACGGAATGCGCCTCCTCGGCGGCCGCGATCTCCTGACCGCGCGCGACGATGCGGCGCAGC
>JAYRQX010000820.1:0-11742 GCA_041910415.1 Acetobacteraceae bacterium
CCGACGCGTCCAACTCCATCCGCGTGATCGCCACCGCTGCCGTCATCGCCCCCTCCACCATCAGGAGCACACATCGAATCACACCCGCCGTGACCGCGGGAATCCCCTCAACGAGTCAATCATCTCCGCAGGGCGTATAAGCATTCGATCTCGATGTCGAAATCCATGGGCCAGGAACCGACCGGCACGCAGGTCCACGCCAGCGGATTCTCCCGAAAGTAGCGTGCATGGACGGCGTTGATCCGGGCGAAGTGCGCCGCGTTCGCGGCATGGACGGTTGTCTTCACGACCTTCGACTGGGATGAGCCGGCCGCTTCCAGCGCCTGCCGCAGGGCGTTCAGTGACGTCTCCGCCTGGGTCCTCGATCGCGCCGCTCACGATCCGCCCGGACGACGGGGGAGAGCGGAACCCCGATCCGGCGGATGACGTCCGAGATGACGGGCACCTCGATGATGTCCCTTTCCGTCCTCCCCTCCGTCAACGCGGGTCCCTGGGAAGGCCGAAGACCCCGCTGGCCCGCAGCACGGGCTTGCCGCCGGCGCGGAACAGGCCCTGGACGAACATCATGGTCCGGGTCCGCCGGACCAGTTCCGGCTCGCATTCCACCCAGGCGCCAAGCGGCGCAGGGCCGACGAAATCGGTGGTCAGCGTGATGGTGATGAAGAAACCCTGCACCGAGGCCAATTCCAGCCCCCCGATGCCAAGGACGACATCCGCAAGCGACGCCAGCATGCCGCCATGGGCCACCATGTTGGAATTGCAGTGCCGGTGCTCGATCCGGATGCCGGACACCAGCGGTCCCTGGCCGCGCCGGATGTAGATCGGGCCGACGGCCTCCATGAAGGGCAGCCCGGCATGGCACGGTTCGAAACCGTCCGGGATCGCCGCCGCGCCCGCTTCGTCCAATCGATCCACCCTGCCCGCTCTCCCTGCTGCCAAAGGCCTGACGGCAGTATGGGCGCCCGGCCGGCCGGCCGGAACCCGTGCTTCGCCTTCCCTTCGCCCACTTTGGAGGCCATGTTCCACCGACCTCCTCTCCCACGGACGACATGACCGACGGCGCTTCCATCATTCATCCCGTGATCCTTTCGGGCGGCACCGGCACGCGGCTCTGGCCGCTGTCGCGGGAGAGCTACCCGAAGCAGTTCTGGCCACTCATCTCCGGGACGCCGATGCTGCAGGAGACGGTCGGTCGCGCGTCGGGGCCGGGCTTCGCCCCCCCGATCGCCGTCTGCAACGAGGCGCACCGCTTCCTGGTGGCCGAGCAACTCCGCTGCCGGCCCGGCGCGCGCATCGTGCTGGAGCCGGGGCCGCGCAACACGGCACCGGCGATCGCCGCGGCTGCCCTCCTCCTGTTCGAGACGGCGCCGGACGATGTCATGTGGCTGATGGCGGCGGATTCGGCCGTTGCCGATATCCCGGCGCTGCATGCCGCCCTTGCCCGCGCTGCCGAGGCAGCGCGCCGCGGCCGGATCGTGACCTTCGGCATGACGCCCACCGCGCCGGAGACAGGCTACGGCTACATCGAAGCCGGGGCACCGCTGGAAGGTGCGCCCGGCGTCGCGGCCGTCGCCCGCTTCGTCGAAAAGCCTGATGCGGCGACCGCCGCCCGCTACGTCGCCGACGGCAAGCATCTCTGGAACTCCGGCATGTTCGTCGCGACCGCGGCGACCTTGATCGCCGAACTCGACCGCCACGCCCCGGCACTGATGGAGGCGGTGCGCAGGGCTGTGCACGGCGCGACGCGGGATCTCGACTTCGTGCGCCTGGACGCGGCAGCCTTCGCCGCCGCGCCCTCGATCTCGATCGACTACGCGGTGATGGAGAAGACCGATCGCGCGGCCGTCGTGCCGGCCTCGATCGGCTGGTCGGACCTCGGCTCCTGGGACAGCCTGTGGGAGGCGAGCGCGAAGGACGCGGACGGAAACGCCGTCGCGGGCCCCGTCGAGGCGGTGGACGCCTCAGGCTGCTATCTGCGCAGCGAGGGCATCCTGACCGGCGTGGTCGGGCTCAAGAACATTGCCGTGGTCGTCACCGACGACGCGGTGCTGGTGATGCCCCGCGACCGGTCCCAGGACGTGAAGATGCTGGTGGATCGCCTGCGCGCCCGCGGCCGGAAGGAAGCGACCGAGCATCGCCGGATGTACCGCCCCTGGGGCCACTACGAGGGCATGATCCAGGGCAGCCGCTTCCAGGTGAAGCGCATCACCGTCCATCCCGGGGCCAAGCTCTCGCTGCAGAAGCATTTCCATCGGGCCGAGCACTGGGTCGTGGTCAGCGGCACGGCGATCGTCCATCGCGACGGCGAGGACATCCTGCTGCGCGAGAACGAGAGCGTCTATCTGCCGCTCGGCTGCATCCACCGGATGGAGAATCCCGGCAAGATCCCGCTCACGCTCATCGAGGTTCAGGTCGGTTCCTATCTGGGCGAGGACGACATCGTCCGCATCGAAGACACCTACGGTCGAAGCTAGCCTAGACCCGCGCCGTCACCACCCAGATTGCGCCCGGCAGGGTGATGCCCTCCGCTGAATCATGGCGGGCGAAGAATTCCTCGAAGGCGGCACGCACGCGGGCGCGCGTGGCGTCGTCGGCGCCCAGCAGGGCGCGGGAAGCCTGGCCGATATGCATGGCGAAGCCTGCCGCTTCCGCCGCCTGCCCCGGCCCCGCCAGCACCATCGCCGGATCCTGGGCCTGCAAGGCGACGTCACGAAAGCCTGCGCCTTCCAGGATCGCGTGCACCCGCGCCGGATCGGCCCAGGACCACATGCCCGTCCCCGCCGGCCCCACAGGTATCGGCGGCAGCATGTGCTGCACCGCCCGGACTGGCGCCTCGGTCCAGGGGTTCTCCTCGACCGTGCGGAAGACCGCGAAGGAGAGCCGTCCGCCCCGCGCCATCGCGCCATGCAGGTTCGCGAAGGCGGCGACGGCGTCGGCGAAAAACATCACGCCGAAGCGCGAGAAGGCGAGATCGAAGCTCGCCGGCACGAAGCGATGCGTCGCGACATCGGCCAGCAGCACTTCCGCCTGGTCGAGCGCCGCGGCCGCGATCCGCTCCCGCGCGTGCGCCACCGAGTTCTCGGAAATATCGGCTCCGACAACGCGGCCCGTCGGCCCCACGCGCCGTGCGAGTTCCATGACCGTCGAGCCGCTGCCGCAGCCGATGTCGATCGCCCGCTCGCCGGGCTTCGCATCCGCGGCGCGCAGCGCGGCTGCGGTCACCGGCGCCATGAGCCGGTCAATCTCCTGGTGCAGCGTCGCCCAGAAATCGGTTGCTCGGCTGTTCCAGAATTTCGCCCAATCGACGGTGGCCGGCGCGACGGTCATGGTCCGCTCCTCGATTTTGGCAAGGCCGCGGCGCCAGCTTGCGCTCCGCGGTTATGCGGGCGCAATCACCGCGTATGGTGTGCCCGCCCACCCTGCTCCATGCTTCCTGCGCAGGAGGAAACGCGCCATGGAACTGCAACTTGAAGGCAAGGTTGCCCTCGTCACCGGCGCCTCCATCGGCCTCGGCCGGACCATCGCGGCGCTGCTCGCCGGCGAAGGCTGCAGGCTCGCGATCCTCGCCCGCCGCGGGCATCTGCTGGAGACGCTTGCCACTGAGCTTCCCGCCTCGGCCGAGCCGCTGATCATCGTCGAGGACATCTGTTCCGACGGCGCTGCCGACCGGATCCGTGATGCGGTGCTGGCCCGCTTCGGCCGCTGCGATATCCTGGTGAACAATGCCGGCGGCTCCCGTCCCCAGACCGACCTCGGCAGCGACGCGGTCTGGGCGGAATCCATGCTGCTGAACTTCGACGCAGGACGCCGCATCGCGCATGCGCTGATCCCGGCCATGCGCGCAAATGGCTGGGGCCGCATCGTCAACCTGACCGGCTCGGACGAGCCGCATATCGTCAACCCCGCGAACGCGCCGAACGGCGCCGTGCACATCTGGGCCAAGGCGCTGTCGCGCGTGCTCGGGCGTGACGGAATCACCGTGAACTCCATCGCGCCGGGACGGCTCCATTCGGAACAGATCGACACCCGCATCATGCCGACGCCGCAATCCCAGGCCGAATGGGCCGCGAAGGAAGTCCCCGTCGGCTACATCGGCGAGCCCGAGGATCTCGGTGTCCTCGTCGCCTTCCTCTGCTCGCCGCGCGCCCGCTACATCACCGGCCAGGTGATCCATGTGGATGGCGGCACGCGGCGCAGCAGCGGCTAACGCGCAAGCGCCCTTCGCACGCAGAGGGCGAGAAGGGTGAGCATCGCCGCGGGCGTCGCGAAACTGGCCGTGACGAAGAAGGTCACAGGCATGAAGACCGCGAGGCAGATCAGAAGCCGCTCCCAGGGCAGGGCGCCCCGGGCCAGGACCTCACGCGCCAGGAAGGCCGCGGCCAGCACGACGATCACGGCATCATAGACATAGGCGTAGGGCGTCATCAGAAAGCTGCCGGCGACCGCGGCGGCGTTGCGCACACCCTCATCCGCCGGACGCCGCCAGAGCCAGACGACGATGCCCGCGACCGTCACGGCGCAGAGGCCGTGCAGGATCATCGCGAGCTGCTCCGATCCCGTGACGAGGAAGAACGCGGCATAGAAGGATTGGAGCTTCGTCCAATCCGACCCGCCGCGCCGAAGCGCGCCCAGCGTCTCGCCGGTCAGGGAGCCCAGGAAGGCGGCCCAGCTGTCCGTGCCGAATGCGACAGCCGAGGCGCCAGCGAGCACCAGCGTCCCGGCACTCGCGACGGCAAACACCCGCCACCGTCCGGTCGCCGCGAGCAGCACGGGAAGGAGAACGCCGAACTGCGGCTTGATGGTCAGCAGCGACAGTCCAAGGCCCGCGAGCACCGGCCGGCGGTCGAGCCAGAGCAGCGCGGCGCCGGTCAAGGCCGCGATCAGGAAGCCGAGCTGGCCGGCGATGATGCACAGAAAGGTGCATGGCGCACCGAGGGCGAGGAGCCACGCACCCCGGACCGGCAGCACACGACTGAACACCGCGAGAAAGGCGAGCAGAGAGAGCAGGCTGAACAGCAGCCACGCGGGCACATAGGGCAATGCGCCGAAGGGCAGGAAAATGAACAGCGCATGCGGCGGATTGTGCCAAGCAAAGACGCCCCGGAACTCCTGCCCGATGGCGGTGACCTGGACCGCGTGATGCGCTGCCCAGTCATAGGCCGCGGCGACCTGGCCAGCCATCGCCATGCGGGCCGCCGACCAGAAGGCGATGAAGTCCACCGGCAAGGGCCGCCAGTCCGGTCCGAACACCCAGAAGCCCTGCGACATGCCGAGAACAGCCCAGGCGCAATAGGCCCCGATCGCGGCCACCGCATAGGGGCGCAAGCGATGTCCAACGATCCAATGGGCATCGCGCAGGGCCGACAGAACGCTGCTCCCGGGCTGCCGCTCTGCCATGGCTCCCGACCCGCTCCGATCCTGTCTCATGGACCATCCTGTCCTGTGCGGATGCCGACGACTGGGGAGGCGGATGACAACCTTCAGGCCCTGCCTTCGATGTACGTATAAAAGCTGCCGTGAAAGCCCAATGGGGGAAATCGCCGGCGAAGGGTGACGCGGAATGCCGAGGCGATGGCGGATTCGATTTCGCGCGCCGTGTTCAGGTGCTCGTGCTGCATCACGACGCGGTAGTCCAGGCCGTGCCTCAGGCGAAAGGGAATGCCTGTCCCGAAGCGCCATGCAAGATACCAGGCCAGCGCTCCTTCGGACGGGATCGCCGCCTGGAACAATCCTCCGGGCCGCAACAGACGCCGGCAGTCGCCGATCACCTGCGGCAGGTCGGTGACGTGCTCAAGCACCGCGATGGACAGGATCCGATCGTAGGACGCCGCCTCGGCCGATAATTCGCCGAGGTCGGAGAAGACGCGGCGCAGCCGCGTTCTCAGCGGGGAGCCTTCGTACAGGACCGTGAAGGGCTCGACGATATCGTAGCCGCTGACGGCCTTCTCATAGGGCACATGGTTCAGCGTGCCGGCGCCCACTTCGAGCAGGGTATGCTGCCCCAGGGCCAGGGCCCGGCTGGCGACCGTCCGGTGCATCCAGCCTTCGAGCCGCATCGCCAGCGATCCGGCCACGCCCTTTCCGGCGCGATTGTCCTGATAGTGCCGGGTGTAGAGCGCGGCGTAGGCCGGTGGCAGCGGTGGCCGCTGCTTGGGATAGCGATACGCGTCGCGCGGCACGGTTCAGAACTCCCTGACCTCGGCGATGATGAACTGCGGCCGGCGCTTCGTCTCGATGAAGATGCGCCCGACATACTCACCGATGATGCCGAGCACGACGAGGATGCAGCCGCCGATCAGCACGACGATGCCGAGCAGCGTCGTGTAGCCGGGGCTGGCCGTGCCGCGCATGAGGAAGCGCACCACCTCGAAACAGAGATACAGGAAGGAGATGAAGCTCATCAGCAGGCCCAGCCACAGGCTGAAGCGGAGCGGCAGGATCGAGTTGGTGATCAGGCCGGTCGCCGCAAGGCGGATGAGGCCGAATGCCGAGAAGCTGGAAGGCTTGCCCGCTGTCGGTGCCACGTCGAAGGGCACGAGCGCCTTGCGGAAGCCGACGAAGCTGTAGACGCCCTTCAGGAAGAGGTTGCTTTCGCCCAAGTCGTTCAGCGCCGCCACGACGCGGCGCGACATCAGGCGGAAATCGCCCTCTCCATTGGCGACGGGACGTTCCGACATCCGGTTCAGCACCGCATAGAAGAGGTTGGTGGCCACCCGGCGCCAGGGGGAATCCGTGTCACGCGACCGCCGCTGGCCAACGACCACGTCGAACCCTTCGCGCCAATGCGCGAGCATGTCCGGCAACAGTTCGGGCGGATGCTGCAGGTCGGCGTCCATCACCGCGACCACATCGCCATCGGCAAGCGTCAGGCCCGCCTTGATGGCGGCCTCCTTCCCGAAATTTCGCGCGAGATCCACCACCCGGTAGCGCGGCAGCAAGGCGCCGCCCAGCAACACGGAAAGCGTCGAATCCGCGCTGCCGTCATTGACGAAGATGACGGAAGTCTCGGCATCGGGCATGGCCGCGATAACCTGGGTGAGGCGCGCGGCCAGACCGGGCAGATTGCGGGCCTCGTTATAGCAGGGAATCACGACGTCCAATCGAATCGGGGCAGCCCCCCGGGCCCCGGCCGGTACATCGCGCTCTGCCGTCATGGTCCTCGTGCCCCTCCGGGCAGGAATCGCCTCTCCCCGCACCTGCACTTTACCATCAACTCAGCGGCCCATGCACGGCGATCAGGCCCCGGGATCCGTCCGGACCCGCTCAGGCCGCCGGCTTCCGCTCGGCGGCGGCTCGGCGAAGCGCGAGTGCGAGGATGGTCAGCATGGCCGCCGGGGTCGCGAAGCTGCCGATGAAAAAGAAGCTCGCCGGCGCCATCACCGCCAGGCAAAGCAGCAGGCGTTCCCAGGGCAACGCCCCTCGGGCCACAATGTCGCGCGCGAGAAACGCGGCTGCCATCGCCACGATCGGCGCGTCATACACATAGGCGCGCGGTGTCACCAGGACCGTGCCGGCCAGCGCAGCCGCGCCCCGGACCCCGGCGCTGGCAGGGATGCGCCAGAGCCACGTCACCAGATACGCGATGCCGGCGGCGCAGACCCAATGCATCGCCATCGCCAGCCTTTCGCTTCGTGTCATCAGGTAGAAGCAGGCATAGAGCGACTGCAGCTTCGTCCAATCCTCGCCGCCCTGCAGAAGCAACTGCGTCGCACCGCCGGTCAAGGATCCGACGAAGGCGCGCCAGGCACTCATCCCAAAGGCCGCGACGGACGCGGCGCCCAGCAGGATCGTCCCGAGAGCCGCCGCGACGAAGGTGCGAAATCGTCCGGTCGCCAGCAGCAACAGTGGAAACAGAAGCCCGTATTGCGGCTTTACGGTGAGCAAAGCGAGGCTCGCACCGGCCAGGACGGGCCGCGAATCGAGCAGCAGCATCGCGGCGCCCATCAGCGCCGCGATCAGGAAGCCGGTTTGTCCCGCGATGAAGCAGAGAAACGTCGCCGGCGCCGCCAATGCCAGCAGCCAGGCGCCGCGTACGGGCAATACCTGCCGGAAGGCCACGACATACAGGGCACCCGTCACGGCACCCCAGGCGATCCAGGCCGCGACATACGGCATCAACCCGAATGGAAGCAGGACCAACAGGAAGTGCGGCGGATTGAGCCAGGCGAAGAAGCCCTCGAAATCCTCCCCGACAGCCGCAGCCTGCACCGCGTGATGCGCCGCCCACTCGTATGCCGTCGCGGCCTGTCCCGCCATCGCCATGCGGGCAGCCGCCCAGAAGGCGATGAAGTCGCCCGGCACCGGCCTGCCACTGGCATCATAGAGCCACAAGCCGCGAACGATGCTGATCGTGGCCCAGGCGAGATAGGCGCCCAGGGCACCCATGGCATAGGCACGCATCCTGTGGCCTGCGATCCAGCGGGCATCGCGCAAGGCGCCCAGCACGCGCTCATTCGCCGAAGCCGCCCCCTCCGCCATGCCCTGCCCCCGCTGGTCGCCAGAGGCTACCATGCGGCCGCGAGGATGGGACAGGGCGCGCCGCGCGCGATAGACTGCGGCCGTGCATCTCGTCGAAATCCTCATTGCCCTGACGGCAGCCTGCGTCGCCCTTGCGCTGCTCGCACGGTGGGCACGCGTTCCCTACGCGGTGATGCTGATATTCGGGGGCATGGCGCTCGCCTTCATTCCCGGCCTGCCGCGGGTGGAGCTCGATCCGCAGATCGCGCTCGCCTTCTTCCTCCCACCGCTCCTGCAGGCCTCGGCCTATCGCACGGACTGGCCCGCCTTCCGCGGCAACATCCGCCCCATCCTGCTGCTCGCGCTGGGCGCCGTGCTCTTCACCGCGCTCTGCGTGGCCGCGGTGGTCAAGCTGCTGGTCCCCGGCATGCCATGGGCTGCGGCGATTGCGCTCGGCGCCATCGTCGCACCGCCCGATGCGGTGGCCGCCGCCGCGGTCCTGCAGCGCGTGCGGGCCCCGCGCCGCATTGTCGCGATCCTGGAGGGCGAGAGCCTGATCAACGACGCCTCGGCGCTGGTGCTCTATCGCTTCGCGGTCGCGGCCGTGGCGGCCGGCGGCATCTCGCTCGGAGAAGCGGGCGTCGCCTTCGCCGCGGTGACCATCGGCGGCATCGCAGTCGGCTATGTTGTCGGGCGCGCCATGGTCTGGCTGATCGTGCGGCTCGCCGACACGCTGCTCGAAACGGTGATCTCCTTCCTCGGCTGCTTCGCGGCCTTCATGGCGGCCGAGGCCGTGCATGTCTCGGGCGTGATCGCGGTGGTGGTCGCGGGCTCGGTGCTGGGCCGTGCGCGCCATCGCTTCAGTGCGCGCACGCGCGCCGATGCCTTCAGCGTCTGGCAGTTCATCGAGTTCGTGATGACGAGCCTGGTGTTCATCCTGATCGGGCTCGCGCTGAACGGAATCCTGGATCGCATCGCCGGTCGCGACGCGATGCACATTGCCCTGGTCGCGATCGCCCTGTCGCTCACCCTCATCGTCTCGCGCTTCCTGTGGGTCTTCCCGGCGGCCTGGCTGCCGCGCCAGATCCCCTCGATCCAGCGCAGGGACCCGATGCCCACGCGCGGGCAACTCGTCGTCATCTCCTGGGCGGGCATGCGCGGCGTGGTGTCGCTCGCGGCGGCGCTCGCGCTGCCGGCCGATTTTCCCGAGCGCGACCTGATTGTGTTCCTCGCCTTCTGCGCCATCCTCGCGACGCTGGTGCTCCAGGGCACCACGCTGGAATGGGTGATCCGCCGCGCCGGCGCCGAGGAGAAGAAACTGCCCGGCATGCATCCCCAGGAAGCCAGGGCGCGGCATGTGGTCGCCGAGGCCATGCATGCTGAGATGGAGCGCCAGGCCGCGGACGAGCTCACCGGCGCCATCGCGCGCGACATCCTGCCAGAATACCAGGACCGCAAGCGCCTGCTCGCCAATGTCGGCGGCCCCGCGGCGGCAGAGCGTCAGGCCAGGGTATCGCTCCGCCTGACCGCGCTGCGCCATGGGCGCGAGAGGCTTCTGACCCACAAGAGCGACGACGGGTTGCCCGAGGAGATCTTCTCGGCGCTCGAGCAGGAAATGGATCTCGAGGAGTTGCGGCTGCGCCGACTCCTCGGCACGGAAGGGCATAGCTGATGGCCGATCTCTCCGCGGCGCTCAACGAAGCGCGCCGCGCGCTGCTCGACCTGTCCACGCGCAACCGGCTGCTCGCATTGCCGAAACCGGGGCGGTCGCGCGGCGTCGTGATCATGGATGACGAGGACGCCGACTTTGTCCTCGGCGCGCTGCTGGCGGACCGCGCCTTCACCTTCGAGGCGAGCGGGAGTGCGGCGCCGACCGAACCGGAACCCGCGGATGCGGCAGAGCCGGCCGCCAGGAAGCCGCGGCGCGCACCCAAGCGCACAACGGCGCGGACCGCCGGGGCGGACGGGGTCGCCATCGCGAAAGAAGGCGCGGCGCGGGAGGAATGGCAGCGCGACGACAGGCTGCGCATCCGCCTGCCGGCCTCCGAGCTCACGCGCAAGCTGCGCGATCTGATCCAGGATGCCCGCACGACGCGGGAGGAGACGGGCATCGCCTCGCTCTACCTCGCCGTCGGCGCCCTGGCCTGGCGCGATCCCGGCACGCCGGAGACCGAGCGGCTCGCGCCGCTCGCGCTGCTGCCGGTGACACTCGAACGCGAAGGCGTCAGCCAGGTGTTCCGCCTGCGCGCCGGCGCGATGGAGGTTGCGGACAACCTTTCGCTGCGGGAGATGCTGGCCACGAATTTCCGCCTCACCCTGCCGGAGTTCGATCCCGAGACCTACGATCCCACGCAGTGGGCGGAAGCCGTGGCCAAGGTCCTGCCGGATCGCGCGGGCTGGCGCGCCGATGCCGATGCGCTCGCGCTCGGCCTGTTCTCCTTCGCGAAGTTCCTGATGTGGCGCGACCTCGATCCCGCAGCGAATCCGGGCCTGCTGACCCATCCGGTGGTGCGCGCCCTGGTGGGCGGCGAAGCGCTGGATGCGCGCGGCACGGCGCTTGCCGACGACACGGACGTGGACCTGGCGATCCCGGTGGAGACACTCGATCACGTCGTGGACGTGGATGGCTCCCAGGCGCTCGCCGCTGAAGCGGTGCGGCGGGGCGGGCACCTCGTCATCCAGGGACCGCCGGGCACAGGCAAGAGCCAGACCATCGCGAACATCCTGGCCCAGGCGGTCATGGACGCCATGGCCATGCCGCCCGCGGGCGCATCCGACGTGCCGCGGCGCATCCCGCGCGGCGCGCTCCATCGCCCCGGCACGATGCCGGAGGTGGACGCGCTGCTGCAGCAGGGCTGGACGCTGCGGCCGGTGACCGTGCTCTTCGTCGCGGAAAAGCTTGCGGCGCTCGAAGTGGTCAAGCGCCGGCTCGAGAATATCGGCCTTGGCGCCGCCTGCCTGGAGTTGCATTCGGAGAAGCAGTCGAAGCGCGCCGTGCTGGACGAGTTGCGCGCGACGCTCGCCATGCCCGCCGCCCCCCTGCCCGACCGCAAGCCTGTGGTGGATCGGCTCGGCGCGCTGCGATCGCGCCTGAACCGCCATGCCGAGGCGATGCGCGGCGGCGTGGCGCGGTCCGGCATCCCACTGCATCGCGTGATCGGCAGCCTGGTTGCCCTGCGCGCGAAGGGTGTCGCCGCGCCCGATTTCTCGCTGACGGTGGCGGATTGGGACGGTGCCGCCATCGCTGCGCGACGGAGCGCCGTGGCCGCGCTTGCCGCGCGCGCG
>JAYRQX010000821.1:0-8066 GCA_041910415.1 Acetobacteraceae bacterium
ATGGCGATCCGGGAGCGGCTGGCGGCGAGCGACCCCGGCAACGCGGAATGGCAGCGCGACCTCTCGGTCAGTCACAACCGGATCGGCGACGTGCAGGTGTCGCAGGGCGATGGGGCGGGGGCGCTGGCCTCCTATCGCGCAGGGACGGCGATTGCGGAGCGGCTGGCGGCGAGCGACCCCGGCAACGCGCAATGGCAGCGCGACCTCATCATATCCTGCGTCAAGCTCGCCGAGGCCGATCCTGACCACGCATCGGACTTGCTTGGTCGGGCTTTGCTCACCGCAAGGGCGCTCGAAGCGTCCGGGCGCCTCGCCACGACAGACGCATGGATGCCGGCCGATCTGGAGCAACGCCTTGCGGTCGCGGACGCCCGCCGGCCACCCGGAGCAATCGTTTGAAGGCTCTTGATAAAAGAAAGAATTCCTAGTAACATTGCTCCATGGAACGCCTGCTCGCCTCACCCCCCGCTCAAGGCACGAACGCCGATCGCGCGCGCCCGGCATGGCGCGGACTTTCAAAATTGCGCCTTCGCCCATCCCGAAACACCCCGCCATTTTGTCTGAATCCCGACCATTCAGGCAGTTCTGCTACCATAGCGTGCATTCCCGGCACCCCTGCCATTCCCGCGGTACTCTCCCCGCCCGCGCCCGGCGCCCCCATCTTCGGCCGACCATGACGCTGCCCAACCGCCCGATCTACCTCGACAACCACGCCACCACGCCGGTCGATCCGCGCGTGCTGAAGGTCATGCGTCCCTGGTGGGAGGAGAATTTCGCCAATCCCGCCAGCGTCGAGCACGCGATGGGCCGCGCGGCCGAGGCGGCCGTGGAGGAGGCGCGGGACGCCATCGCGGCGATGATCGGCGCCGAAGGACGGGAGATCGTGCTGACCTCCGGCGCCACGGAGGCGAACAACCTGGCGATCAAGGGCGCGGCGCGCTTCGCGGCCGCCCAGGGCGAGGCGCGCCGGCGCCTCGTCACCGTCGCGACCGAGCACAAATGCGTGCTGGAATCGGTCCGCGACCTGGCGGCCGAGGGTTTCGAGCCCGTGATCCTGCCGGTCGGGCGGGACGGGCTGCTGGACCTCGACGCCCTGCGCGGGGCGCTTGCCGTGCCGACGCTGCTGGTCTCGGTCATGGCGGTGAACAATGAGATCGGGGTGATCCAGGACCTCGCCGCCATCGGCGCGATCGCCAGGGAGGCGGGCGCGCTCTTCCACACGGATGCGGCGCAGGGGGCGGGACGGATACCGCTGGATGTCGAGGAGATCCGCGCCGACCTGCTCTCGCTCTCCGGCCACAAGATCTACGGGCCCAAGGGCATCGGCGCGCTGTATGTCCGGCGCCGCCCGCGCGTCCGGCTCGCACCGCTGTTCTCGGGCGGCGGGCAGGAGCGGGGGCTGCGCTCCGGCACCCTGCCGGCGCCGCTCATCGTGGGGTTCGGGGAAGCCGCACGGATCGCCGCGACCGAGGGGCTGCTGGATTCCGGCCGCATCGCCGGGCAGCGGGACCTCCTCCTGGCGAAGCTCGCGGCCGCGGTGCCGGGCCTGATCATCAACGGCCATGCGGAGCGGCGCGTTAGCGGGAACGCGAATCTCACCTTCCCAGGCGGGGTCATCGCCCAGGCCATCATGGATGCCGCGCCTCAGCTCTGCGTCTCGACCGGCTCGGCCTGTTCCTCGGCCTCGATCGAGCCGTCCTACGTGCTCCGCGCGATCGGGCTGGACGAGGCCGCCGCACGGGCCACCTTGCGCATCGGGATCGGTCGCTTTACCTCCCCCGCCGATGCGGAACTGGCGGCGGCGGGATTGGCCGAGGCCTGGCGCCAGGCGGTCGCGGCCCAGGCAGGGCGGCCGGCTGCTTGAGCCCTGACGCAGACGGTCCACACGGAGCAGGCCTGGTTCGATGCCGAAGATGACCTTTGTTCACCGCGACGGGACGCGGCAGGAAGTGGATGCGCCGCTGGGCCTCTCGGTGCTCGAGATCGCGCACAAGCACGGCGTGGACATCGAAGGCGCCTGCGAGGGCTCGCTGGCCTGTTCGACCTGCCATGTGATCGTGGACTCCACCTGGTTCGGCAAGCTGGCCGCGCCGACCGAGGACGAGGAAGACATGCTCGACCTCGCCTTCGACCTGCAGGAGACGAGCCGCCTCGGGTGCCAGCTCATCATGACGGAGAAGCTGGACGGGTTGGTCGTGAAGCTGCCGGCCGGATCGCGCAACGCGGGCGGCTAATGCGTCGGGCCGTCCGCCCGGATACTGCTTTCGGATGGAAGGGCCTGACGGATGTTCGGCAATGAGGGCGGGCTGTTCCGCCACCTGAAGGGCGCCGCCGGCGCCGAATGGGACGGCTATATCTGGCACCCCTTCGTGCGGCGCCTGTCGGACGGCACGCTGCCGCTGGCCGCGTTCCGGCACTACCTGATCCAGGACTACCTGTTCCTCATCCACTTCGCGCGCGCCAAGGCGCTGGCGGTGCTGAAGGGCGAGAGCATCCAGGCCATGCGCGACAAGGCGGCCGCGGTGCTCGCGATCCTCGACGAGACGAAGATGCACCTGACCTATTGCCGCGAATGGGGCCTGAGCGACGAAGCGGTGATCGCGACGCCGGAGACGGCCGAGACCGTCAGCTACACGCGTTGGGTGCTGGACCGCGGCTTCGCCGGCGACATCCTGGACCTTGAGGTCGCCCTGGTGCCCTGCACGGTGGGCTATGGCGAGGTGGCGCAGCGCATCATGGCCGACCCGAACCGGAAGAGGGATGGCAACCCCTACCAGTCCTGGATCGACACCTATGCGAGCCCCGACTACCAGGCGCTCGCCCGCGCGGCGGCGCTGCGCATCGACGCGCTGGGCGAGAGCCATGGCGGGCAGCCGCGCTTCAAGCGGCTGGCGGCGGATTTCGCCGAAGCCGCACGGCTGGAACAGCGCTTCTGGCAGCAGGGGCTGGACGCCGCGTAACGATGAGGATTCTCGTCGCCATGTCGGGCGGCGTGGACAGCTCGGTGGTCGCCGGGCTGCTGGCCGAGGCCGGGCATGAGGTCATCGGCGCCACGCTGCAGCTCTACGATCATGGCGCGGCCATCCAGAAGAAGGGTGCCTGCTGCGCCGGCCAGGACATCCACGACGCCCGCCGCGTCGCCGATCATCTCGGCATCCCGCATTACGTGCTCGACAAGGAAAGCCGCTTCCGCGACGCGGTGATCCAGGATTTCGCCGATGCCTATGCGCGCGGCGAGACACCCATCCCCTGCGTGCGCTGCAACCAGTCCGTGAAGTTCACCGACATGGTGCAGATGGCGCGCGACCTCGGCTGCGACGCGCTGGCGACGGGCCACTACGCGCGGCGCGTCGACGGCCCCGATGGCGCCGAGATGCACCGCGCCGCCGACCCGCAGCGCGACCAGTCCTACTTCCTGTTCGCCACCACGCGCGAGCAGCTGGAGTACACGCGCTTTCCGCTGGGCGACATGCCGGACAAGGCGATGGTGCGCGCCCATGCCGCGCGGCTCGGCCTGGCGGTCGCGGAGAAGCCCGACAGCCAGGACATCTGCTTCGTGCCCGAAGGCCGTTACCACGACGTGGTCGCGAAGGTCCGCCCCGACGCGATGGAGCCCGGCGAGATCGTGCATGCGGATGGTCGTGTCCTCGGCCGGCACGACGGCATCGCGCGCTACACGGTCGGGCAGGCAAGGGGCCTCGGCACCGCGTCGCAGGCCGGCGCGCAGCGCATGTTCGTGCAATCGGTGGACGCCGCCACGCGCCGCGTCGTGGTGGCTCCCCGCGGGTCCGTCGCGACCGACAGGGTGACGGCGGACGAGGTGAACTGGCTGATCGCGCCGCCCGCGGAGCCCTTCGCCTGTCAGGCGAAGCTTCGCGCGCGCGAGATGCCGCAGCCCGCGACGGCACGCTGGGATGCGGCGTCGCAGCGGCTGCACCTGCGCCTTGCGACACCCGGCATTGCAGCCCCGGGCCAGGCCTGCGTCCTCTATGACGGCGAACGCTTGCTCGGCGGTGGATTCCTGCAGCGGTCCGCGTGACGCTCGCGATTCGTTGGCGAGGCGGATAGGCTCCGCGTCGGAGGGAATCGCCCATGTGCCGTTGGATCGCCTATGCGGGCCCGCCCGTCAGGCTCGACACCCTGCTGTTCCAGCCCGAGAATTCGCTGATCAGCCAGAGCCTGCACGCGACGCGGGGGGTGCCGACCAATGGCGACGGCTTCGGCCTCGGCTGGTATGGCGAGCGGCCCTTCCCGGGCCTCTACCGCGACATCCTGCCGGCCTGGAACGACCAGAACCTGCGGAGCCTGTCGGAGCAGGTGCGCGCGCGGCTCTTCTTCGCCCATGTGCGCGCGAGCACGGGGACGGCGACCAGCCGCGACAACTGCCATCCCTTCGCCTATGGCAACACGCTCTTCATGCACAATGGCCGCATCGGCGGTTACGCCACGATCCGCCGGCGCCTGGAATCCATGATCGCCGACGAGTTCTACGACCAGCGCCGCGGCAGCACGGACAGCGAGCTCTTCTTCCTCCTCGCCCTCAGCAACGGGCTGATGGACGAGGCGGTGCCGGCGATCGCACGCACCATCCGCCAGGTCCGGCGCGAGATGGCGCTTGCCAACATCGCCGAGCCCTTCCGCATGACGGCGGCGCTGTCGGACGGGGAGCGCGTGATGGCGATCCGCGCCTCCTCGGACGGCCAGTCGCCCTCGCTCTTCCACGCGTCGGGCGGGGAGGTGGTGACGGAGGGCAGGCGCATCCGATTCACGCCCGGGCGTGGCACGGTGATGGTGCTGTCGGAGCCGCTCGACAGCGACGATCTCTGGCACGAGGTGCCGGAGGACCACATGATCGAGACGCGCCACGGCGAGGCGCGCATCAGCCCGCTGCCGCTGGAACTGGTGGGGGCGGATTAGGGCCTCGCGTACACCGTCTTTCCGCCGACGATCGTGCGCACCGCCTCGATGTCCTTCAGCGCCGGCTCCGGGCAGGTCAGAGGGTCGTCGCTCAGCACGGCGAGGTCGGCGAGCCGCCCCGGCTCGATGCTGCCCTTGCGGTCCTCGTCCCAGGTCAGCCAGGCGCCGTCATTCGTCATCGCCCTGAGCGCGCGCTCGCGCGAGATCGCCTGCGCCGCGCCGACCGGCTTCTGCGTGTAGAGATTCTGGCGCGAGACCGATTGCCACATCGGATGCCAGAGCGAGACGGGCACGTTGTCGGTCGCCAGCGCGAAGCGCACGCCCGCCTCGTCCAGCCAGCGCAACGGCGCGATCGGGTCCTCGCTGTCGAGCTTGAAGCGCTCCTTCAGCAGATGGCCTTCCTTGTAGATGTAGCGGTTGGTGTGGGTGGTGATGACCAGGCCGAGGTCGCGGATGCGGCTCACCTGCTCGCGCGACAGCACGGAAATATGGCCGAGCACCCAGCGCAGATCGCGGATCGGCACGATCGCGTTCACCTCGGCATAGAGGTCGAGCATGTTGGGCCAGATGCCGATGATGCGGATCCCGTTCCGTGCGCAGGCGATCAGCAACTCCTTCGCCCGGTCCCGCTCGAGCCCCATGTCGTAATTGAAGCCGGCCCAGCCGGTATAGGGCGCGGCCTCGGCACGGATGGCGTTTTCCGGCGTGCGGCCGATCTCCGTGACGACCCCCGCGACGCGCAGCATGTCGTCGCCGAGGCCGCGGCCGGAGAGCCAATGCGCCCAGCCATCGACCAGCGTCTGCATCGGCACGCCTTCCTGCGCCCGCCAGTCCGGGCTGAAGGCGAGATGCGAGCGCATCGTCAGCCTGCCGGCGTCGTGCACCTGGCGATAGGCGCGCATGAGCTCGCCGGCGGCGCCGTGCTCCTCATAGACGCTCGTCGTGCCGAAGGCGTGGTAGGCCATGGCCGCGCGCGGAATGCCCGTGGCGCGCTGGGCCACGGTGAAGCCGGGGGCGGCGCCGAACAGGGTGAGCTCGACCAGCGGAACGAAGCCGTCCTCGACGAAGACGCCGGTCGGCTCGCCCTTCGCATCGCGTTCGATGACGACGCTGGGCGAGGGGGAGGGCGTCGCGCGCGTGACGCCCGCGATCGCCAGCGCGCGGGAATTCGCGATGGAGACCAGCGGCAGGGTGTGGCGCCAGTAGCCCCAGATCGGGCGGATATAGACGGGGTTGTCGGGGGCGGCCTCGTCCAGCTCCTGGCGCGTGGGCCAGCGGCCTTCCTTCAGGCTCTGCGGCAGGTCGAAATAGAAGGGCGGCTCGCCGATGGGCATGGTGACGACCCATTCGCCTGGCTTCTTCCCGCGCGCGAGTTCCGCGATGCGCGCCTGGATCTCGGCGATGCTGCGGCAGCCGGCGAGGCTCGGAAAGACATCCTTCAGCCCCTCCCGGTCCATATGCGCGTGGCCGTCGATCAGCCCCGGCATGACCGCGCGGCCCTGCAAGGCGATGGTCTCGGTCCGTGCGCCGCGATGCCGCTCCACCGCCGTGGCGGGGCCGACCGCCAGGAAGCGCCCGTCGCGGATCGCGACCGCCTCGGCGATGGAGAACCGCGCGTCGCAGGTGATGACCTTGCCGCCCGAGAGGATCAGCTCGGCTTCGATGGCGTCCATGGCGTTCAGTCCACCCTCTGCAAACGGCCTTCGCGCAGCATGCGCGCCCAGCGTTCCACGTCGTCCCGGAAATAACTGCCGAAGCCCGCGGCATCCTCCGGCATGGGCTGCGCGGCGGAGAGCCGCAGGCGCTCCTGCACCGAGGGCGCGCGCAGCGCGTGCCGCACCGCTGCCTCCAGGCGCTGCACCGTGGGCACGGGAGTGCCCGCCCGCACAAAGAACCCGGTCCAGGTGACGAAATCGTAGCCGGGCAGGCCCTGCTCGGCGATGCTGGGCACGTCAGGCAGCACGTCGGACCGCTGCGCCGACGTGATGGCGAGTGCACGGACCGCGCCCTGCCGAACCTGGCCGATGGAGGAGGCCATGACGTCGAGCAGCATGGTGATGCGCTGCGCGATCAGGTCCGGATAGACGGCAGCCGAGCCGCGGTAGGGCACGTGCAGGATGTCCACATTCGCCGCCGCGGCCAGCAGCACGCCGGACAGATGGCTCCCCGTGCCGGGGCCGGACGAGCCATAGCTGAGCGAGCCGGGCGCCGCCCGGGCAGCCGCCAGCAGTTGCGGCAGATTCCGGTAGGGCGAATGGGGAGACACCACGAGCAGCGAGGGAATCGCGCCAACCCCGGCAACCGGCACCAGGTCCCGCACCGGATTGAAGGTGAGCGTCGAGAGGGAGACGCTGCTGGCGAGCCCGGCGCCGGTCAGCAGCAGCGTGTGGCCATCCGCGCGCGCGGTTTGCGCGACATGGGCCGCGCCGACATTCCCGCCTGCCCCGGGGCGTGTGTCGATGGTCACGGGCTGGCCCAGGACGCCGCTCATTTCGGGGGCGATGACACGCGCGAGCACATCGATCGGCCCGCCGCTGGCATAGGGTACGACGATGGAGACCGGCCGGTCCGGAAAGCCCTGGGCACGGGCGGCGCAGGGCAGGGCAAGGCCGCCGGCCAGCATGAGCGCGCCCCGGCGTGTGGCGTTGACGGTCATGGGCTGTCCCGGCCTGCTGGTTCCATGTCGATGACAACACCGGCCTGGGGGACAGGCAACCATCCTGCGCGGTTGACTTGCGGCGTCGCCCAGCGTAACCGACCGCCCCTGCCCGGGGCGGCGTAGCTCAGCTGGTTAGAGCACGGCACTCATAATGCCGGGGTCAGCGGTTCAAGTCCGCTCGCCGCTACCATGGGCTCCGGCCCCATCCTCATTTGCGCGACAGGATCGCCGCGTTCGGCCGGCGGCACCGGTGCTGCCGGCCTGGCGCTGCCGTTCCGCCGCTCAGCGTCCCCGGGCGCCGGCCGTGGCGTCGTAGCGCGCCATCACGTCGCGCATCAGGGCGTCGGCGATGCGCCGGTAGCCGGCGCTGCGCAGATGAACGTGATCGGGCATCGCCAGCGGCGGCGTCTCGCGCACCCAGCTTGCGATGCTGCACTCGCCGCCCATGCGCTCGGACCAGTCCCAGAAGACCCAGCCTTCGCGCGCCGCG
>JAYRQX010000822.1:0-2184 GCA_041910415.1 Acetobacteraceae bacterium
GGGTGCGATCGCGGGGCATGGCTTCGCGCCGGAAGAATTGGCGGCGCTGCGCCCGGGGATCGTCTGCGTCACGCTCTCGGCCTATGGCCATGAAGGCCCGTGGCGCGGGCGGCGCGGCTTCGACAGCCTGGTGCAGAACGCCAACGGGATGAACATCGCGGAGGCCGAGGCGGCGGGCGAGAGCAAGCCGAAGCCGCTGCCCTGCCAGGCGAACGACCACGCATCCGGCTACCTGCTGGCACTCGGCGCCATGGCGGCGCTGTACCGGCGCGCGACCGAGGGCGGGTCCTGGCATGTGCGCGTGGGCCTCGCGCCGACGGCGCAGTGGATCCGGGGCCTGGGGCGGGTGAATGGCGGGCTCGCCGCGCATGACCCGTCGCAGGCGGATGTCGCGGAATTTCTGGAGGAGTTGGACAGCGGCTTCGGCCCACTGACGGTGGTGCGCGATGCCGCGCAGATGAGCGTGACGCCGCCGCACTGGGACCGGCCGAGCGTGCCGCTGGGGACGCATGCGGCGGTGTGGCCGTCATCGGCAGCACCGGCGTAACGGCTCTCGCGCCAAAGCGTCGCGTCGCGCGCATCCAAGTCAACGATACCTGAGCAAAGCCAGGACATAGCGGGGATGTTACCCCGGGCGCAGCGGCGCGCTCTACAGTCGGCCCTTGGGGGAGTTGGGAGGAGCGCCGCATGCCGACAATCCCGCAGCCCGCCATGGTCTGGAATGGAAAGAACGTCGCGCCCTACAGCATGACCAACAGCTGGGCCGTCGGCGATGATGCGGATGCGCGGCACCTCTGCGGATTCTCACAGCTGGTCTTCAAGGGACTTGCCGAGACGTCGTCACGCAAGACCTTTCATCTGATCATCAACTGCCACGGCATCTATGCAACGAGAGCAGGAAGCACGACCATCCTCCCAGGATTTGGCCTGGCGATCGGCAAGGGGATCGAGAGGCTGAGCGACGCGGAGCATTTCAGGCTCCTGAGTGGCTATGTGGACACCATCATCATGGTGGCTTGCGGCGCCGGCGCGACGTCAGTCCCCGGGGGCCTGAGCGCGGCGACGCCAGGCTACATCGGGACAGAAACTTTGGCCTATACCAGCGGCGATGGGATGCTGCTGATGTCCAGGATCGCGAAGGCGGCCCAGGCCACAGTCTATGCCCCCGCCGACCTCCAGACGTGTTGGACGAAGCTCGACAACAAGACGTCACTGCCCTTCGGCGTTATCGACCGTCCGGAGGGCCTGCTCAGGAAATGGAATTCGCAAGGCACGCTGGTCGAGACGGTGCACATGCCGCCGTTCAGGCCGGAAATAATACCCTAGCCGTCGCGGCGGCGTGTGTGCTGCCCGCCGCTACGCCGCGATCGCGCTCTTCCCCGGCATCGCGCCGCCGCGCAGCGCGCCCTTCTCCGTCGCACCCCATTGCGCCGCATGCCCCGCGGGCAGCGCGCGGCCCTCCGGCGCGCTCAGCCAGATGCGGTACAGCACGCGCTGCGCGCCATGCGCCACGTCGTCGGCATAGGCCGTGCGCCCGTGATACGTCACGTGCTGGTTCATCAGCTGGATGTCGCCCGGCGTGAAGGGCGCCTCCACACACAGCTCGTCCGCGACCTGCGCCAGCAGATCGAGCGCCTCCTTCTGCTCGGGCGCCATCGCAGGCACGCCGGGCTGGTCATGCGCCATCTCGACATAGGTGCGCGAATACTGGCTGGTGAACTCGCCGTTCGGGCCGCGCGCGAAGACCGGCATCTGGAAGATGCGGTTGCCGAAATGCACGCCCTCGGTGCCTTCCTCGTCGCCCGGGCGCATGCGCCAGAAATCCTCGTAGAGCACGCGCAGCAGATCGGGCCGCCGGCGCGCGATCTCGTCATGGATGGCAACCGTGGAGACCAGCCGCGACACCCCGCCGGCGATGCCGTTGGACGCGCAGAGCAGGCAGAGCAGGTCGCATTTGTCGGTGTGCCAGCGGAGCGGCCCCGTCGAGCGGGACCGCGCGCGCGCCGACGGCACCGGCCCCGGTCCGCCGCCGGTGATCGCAGCCCCGGTGCCGGTCTCGTCCTTGACCTCGCCGATGACCTCCCCGGTCGTGTTCTGGAACAGCGGCGTGCCGAGATGCGCGCAGAGGCCCCAGAAGAGCCGCTTCAGCTCGCCCGGCGCATAGCGGTCCACCGGCAGGCCCGA
>JAYRQX010000823.1:0-2336 GCA_041910415.1 Acetobacteraceae bacterium
CGCCCGCAATACCGGCTACAAGGCGGGAAACATCCAGGATTTTTGCCGGCGCTGGGGGAACACCTTCGACTATTTCGTCACCCTCGACATCGACAGCGTGATGAGCGGCGCGACCAGGATGCCGGCGATGGCGGCGAGCACCGAGGACAACCCCCACAGCCGCGCATGCACGCCGGGGACGGAGATGCCGACGATGGCGGCGCCGGTCGGGTTCTCATATACCGCGACGATGGCGCGCCCGAAGCGCGTCCAGCGCAGCGTGACGAAGAGACCGAGCATGACGGCGAGCGCCACGCCCACCACCGCCAGGTTCGCCGGCACCAGCACGAGGCCGCCCAGCGTGAAGGGCGCGGGCGACAGCAGGAAGGGCACCGGCCAGGGCAGCGGGCCCATCGTCGCACGCAGTCCCTCGCGCAGCGCCGCGCCGATGGCGAGCGTCGCGATCACCATCACCAGCAGCGGCGCGCGCTGCAGCGGGCGCATGACGCCGCGCTCGATCGCAATGCCGAAACCCGCGGAGAGCACCAGCGAGAACAGGATCGCCGCCGCGAAGGGTGCACCCAGGAAAACCTGGGCGATGACGACAAGGTAGGCGCTCATCGCCATCTGGTCGCCGAGGCCGAAATGCACCACACGCGTGCCCCGGTGCAGCACGACGAAGCCCAGCGCCACCAGGGCATAGACCGCACCCGCGGTGATGCCGGAGACAAGGATCTGACCGAACACGCGAAGCCTTCAGCCGCGTACGGTGTCGAGCACCGCGATGCCCTTGATCTCGATCAGCGCCTCGGGCCGGATCAGCCCCGCCACCTGCACGCCGGTCGCGGCAGGATAGGGGTGGCGGAAGAACTCCCGCCGCACATCGGCGGTGCCCGAATAGCCCTGGAGGGTCGTGTAGTAATCCGTCGTCTCGACGATATTGTCGAAGCTGGCGCCGGCCGCCTTCAGGATCGGCTCCCATTTGCGGAAGATCTGGCGCGTCTGTTCACAGATGTCGCCGATGCCGACAATCCTGCGCTGGTCGTCCGTCGCCGTGGTGCCGCTGATGAAGAGCAGGTTGCCCACGCGAATGGCAGGCGAGAAGGTCAGCTTCTCCGACCAGGGGCCGGGCATGATGGCTTCATAGGGGGTCATGGCTTCGCTCCTGTCTGGCTGGCGGCTTCCTGCTGGCGCAGCACGAAGCGCTGGATCTTGCCCGTGGTGGTCTTCGGGAGCTGCTTCACGATCTCGATCTCGCGCGGGAAGGCGTGGGCGCCGACCTCGCGCCGCGCGGTCGCGACCATCTCGTCGCGCAGCGCCTGGCTGTCCTTGCAGCCCGGCTTCAGCACGACGAAGGCCTTGATGAGCTGGCCGCGCGTGGCGTCCGGCTTGCCCACCACGGCAGCCTCCGCGACGGCGGGGTGCGTCAGCAGCGCGCTCTCCACCTCGAAGGGTCCGACGCGGTAGCCGGCGGACTTGATGACGTCGTCCATGCGGCCTTCGAACCAGTAGTAGCCATCCGCGTCCACATGGCCGATGTCGCCGGTCACGATCCAGCCCTGGCGGCGCAGCGCGGCCTCGGCTTCGCGGTTGTTCCAGTAGCCGATCGCATACATCCCATCCTCCGGCGGCATGGTCGCGATCAGGCCGGAGGTGCCGGTCGGCTGCACACTCCCCGCCTCGTCCACGATGGCGATGCGTTGCCCGGGAAGCGGCTTGCCCATGGAGCCCGGGCGCACGGCGTCGCGGTCGGCGAAGCAATTGCCGATCGGCAGGCCGTGTTCGGAGGAGCCGAACTGGTCAAGCGGCGTCACGCCCCAGACGCGGCGAAAGAAAGTCACGCATTCCGCGTTCAGCGGCTCACCGCAACTGATGATGCTGCGCACGGCGATATCGGGGCGGCGCACGGTATCCTCGCCCAGCGCCATCAGGCCGCGCATCAGCGTCGGCACGGTCGCCAGGTTCGTGATGCGATGGCGCGCGAGGAAATCGAGGGTCGTCTCCGGCGTCGGGTTCGCCTCCCACATAAGCGCGGCGTTGCCGGCGGCGAGGGCGACGGCATAGCAGACGAGGCCATAACCCCAGCCCGGATCGCCCGTCGGCCAGAAGACGTCGGCGTCGCGCAGATCGCCGGCGATGCGGATGGCGGGCCAGGGTGCCGCGGGAAAATTCGTCGCAATGGCGACAGCCTTGGGCGGGCCGGTGGAACCCGAGGTGAAGAGCAGCACCGCCGGATCGCTGCGCAGCCGCGGGACGGGCGGGACATCCGGCGAGGCCCGGCGCAACGCGTCACGGTGATCCACATCGCCAGCCGGCACGCCGCTGCCATCGGCGCGCGGCACAGTCACGACCGTCAC
>JAYRQX010000824.1:0-7915 GCA_041910415.1 Acetobacteraceae bacterium
TCGGTGCATGGATGAGGCTTCCGGGGCGCAGGAGCGGTGATCCGATTCACGGCACATGCCGCGCAGCGTTTGGCGCAACGCGGCATTCCCTTGTCATGGATCGAAGCCGCGATTGCTGCGCCGGACGCCCGGGAGCCCGATCCATCCGATCCCGCGCTGATGCGATGCTAGAAGGCCATCCCCGAGGCTGCGGACCGCATGCTCCGCGTGATCTGGCGGCCGGAGGGACCGGACATCCTGGTGATCACCGCCTTCCTGGACAGGGACGCGACGCGATGACGGCAAACACCACCACCTATGACCCCGAGGCGGACGCGGCCTATGTCCGCCTGGCACCGGAAGACACGCCCATCGCGACCACACGCGAAGTGGCGCCCGGCGTGATCCTGGACCTGGACGCGCAGGGGCGGCTTGTCGGCATCGAGGTGCTGAACGTCCGCTCCCGCGTCGCGGATGGCGGCGTCTCGCTTGCCGCCCGGCCGGCGGCTTGACAGGGAACGCCTTGCCCACCGCCGAAACCCTCCTCGTCTTCGCGCTTCTCGCCGTCGGCCTCGCGGCCACGCCGGGGCCGAACATGCTCTACCTCGTCTCCCGCTCGCTCGCGCAGGGGATGGGGGCGGGGATGATCTCGCTCATCGGCTGCCAGGTGGGCTCCCTCGTCATCATGCTCTGCGCGGCGGCGGGCATCACGGCGGCGCTGTTCGCCATTCCCTATGCCTGGGACGTGCTGCGCCTCGGCGGCGCGGGCTATCTGCTGTTCCTCGCCTGGCAATGCGTGAAGCCCGGCGGGCGGCCCTTGTTCGAAGCGCGGCCTCTGCCGCGGGAACCCGCGGCGCGGCTCTTCGCCGTGGGCTTCGCGACGGCGGCGCTGAACCCGAAGGTCGCGCTCTTCTACATGGCGGTACTGCCGCCCTTCATTGATCTCTCGCTCGGCCATGTCTTCGCCCAGGGGCTGGCGCTCGGCGGCGTGCAGATCGCGGTCGCGATCGTCTTCGACGCGGCGCTGGTGCTGGGCGCGGCCGGCGTCGCGCGCTTCCTCGGCACGCGGCCGGCCTGGATGGCGGCGCAGCGCTGGGTGCTGGGCATCGCACTCGCGCTCCTCGCCACGCGGCTCGCCATGGAGGGACGGCGGTGATCGCGCACGCCTGTCTCCTGCTGCAGCTCGGCGCCTGCGCGCCGCAGGCCTGGCGCGAGCCGACCGCCGCGAACAGCGCGATCTGCGACGCCGCCGACGCACGCGCCGATGTCGGTCGCCCGACCCATGCCGATCTGCGCCCCCGGCCCGAATGCCGGCCCGCGCCCACACGCTGACGACGAACGAGAAGAACCATGCCGAAGCGCACCGACATCGCCTCCATCCTCATCATCGGCGCCGGGCCGATCGTCATCGGCCAGGCCTGCGAGTTCGACTATTCCGGCGCCCAGGCCTGCAAGGCGCTGCGCGCCGAGGGCTATCGCGTCATCCTCGTGAACTCGAACCCGGCCACGATCATGACCGATCCGGGCCTCGCGGATGCGACGTATATCGAGCCGATCACGGTCGAGATCGTGGAGAAGATCATCGCCAAGGAGCGGCCCGATGCGCTGCTGCCGACGATGGGCGGGCAGACCGCGCTCAACACCGCGCTGAAGCTCGCCGAGGCGGGCGTGCTGGAAAAATACGGCTGCGAGCTGATCGGCGCGAAAGCGGACGTCATCGACAAGGCCGAGGACCGGCAGAAGTTCCGCGACGCCATGTCGAAGATCGGCATCGAAAGCCCACGCTCGGAAATCGCGCATTCCATGCCGGAAGCCTGGGAGGCGCTGAAGATCGTGGGTCTGCCCTGCGTCATCCGCCCCTCCTTCACGCTCGGCGGCACGGGCGGCGGCATCGCCTACAACCGCGAGGAGTTCGACCAGATCGTGGCCGCCGGCCTCGCCGCCTCCATGACCTCCGAGGTGCTGATCGAGGAAAGCGTGCTCGGCTGGAAGGAGTACGAGATGGAGGTGGTCCGCGACACCGCGGACAATTGCATCATCATCTGCTCCATCGAGAACCTCGACGCGATGGGCGTGCACACCGGCGACAGCGTCACCATGGCGCCGGCGCTGACGCTGACGGACAAGGAATACCAGCGGCTGCGCGACGCCTCGATCGCGTGTCTCCGCGAGATCGGCGTCGATACGGGGGGCTCGAACGTGCAGTTCGGCATCAACCCCGCCGATGGCCGCATGGTCATCATCGAGATGAACCCGCGCGTGTCGCGGTCTTCCGCGCTGGCGTCGAAGGCGACGGGCTTCCCGATCGCGAAGGTCGCGGCGAAGCTCGCGGTGGGCTACACGCTGGACGAGCTCGCAAATGACATCACCAGGGTCACGCCAGCGAGCTTCGAGCCGACCATCGACTATGTGGTCGTGAAGATCCCGCGCTTCACCTTCGAGAAATTCCCTGGGACCCCGGCGACGCTGACGACCAGCATGAAGTCGGTCGGCGAGACCATGGCGATCGGCCGCAGCTTCGCCGAAGCCCTGCAGAAGGGCCTGCGGGGGCTGGAGACGGGGCTGTCCGGCCTCGATGAGGTGGAGGTCCCCGGCGATGGCTCGGCGCAGGCCTTCCATGCCGCGCTGGCGACGCCCAAGCCCGACCGCGTGCTGATGGTGGCCCAGGCGCTGCGCGCGGGCGTCTCCGTCCAGGAAATCCACGAGGCCTGCAAGTTCGACCCGTGGTTCATCCGCGAAGTGGAAAAAATCGTCGCCGCCGAGAACGCCGTGCGCGCGAACGGCCTGCCCAGGGACGCGATGGGCCTGCGCAACCTCAAGGCGCTGGGCTTTTCCGACAAGCGGCTGGCGACGCTGGCCGGCAAGACCGAGGCCGAGGTCGCCGCGCTGCGCGACCGGCTGAAGGTGCACGCCGTCTTCAAGCGCATCGACACCTGTGCCGCCGAGTTCGCGTCGGAGACGCCCTACATGTACTCGACCTATGAGGGCGGCTTCGGCGTCCCCCAGTGCGAGTCGCGCCCAACGGGCGCGAAGAAGATCATAATTCTCGGCGGCGGCCCCAACCGCATCGGCCAGGGAATCGAATTCGACTATTGCTGCGTGCACGCGGCCTATGCGCTGCGCGACGCCGGCTTCGAGACCATCATGGTCAACTGCAACCCGGAGACGGTCAGCACCGACTACGACACCTCGGATCGCCTCTATTTCGAGCCGCTGACGGCCGAGGACGTGATCTCCCTGATCCGCAAGGAACAGGAAGCGGGCGAGGTGCTCGGCTGCATCGTGCAGTATGGCGGCCAGACGCCGCTCAAGCTCAGCCAGGCTCTGCACAAGGCGGGCATCCCGATCCTCGGCACCTCGGCGGAAGCGATCGACATCGCCGAGGACCGCGAGCGGTTCCAGCAATTGCTGAAGGGCCTCGGCCTGAAGCAGCCGCAGAACGGCACCGCGCGCGACCTGGACGAGGCGGTGCGCGAGGCCGAGCGCATCGGCTATCCCGTGGTGGTGCGCCCCTCCTACGTCCTCGGCGGCCGGGCGATGGAGATCGCGCACAACCGCGAACAGCTCATCCGCTTCGGGCATGAGGCGGTGAAGGTCTCGGGCGAGAACCCGATCCTGATCGACCAGTATCTGCAGGATGCGATCGAGGTGGATGTGGACTGCATCGCCGATCGCAGCGGCGCGGTGTACGTGGCCGGCGTGATGGAGCATATCGAGGAAGCCGGCATCCATTCCGGCGACAGCGCCTGCTCGCTGCCCCCCTATTCGCTGCCGCCCGCCATCGTCACCGAGCTCAAGGCCGAGACCGAGGCCATGGCCCGCGCGCTCAAGGTGCAGGGCCTCATGAACGTGCAATACGCGGTCAAGGACAGCGCGATCTTTGTGCTCGAGGTGAACCCGCGTGCCTCCCGCACCGTGCCCTTCGTCGCCAAGGCGACCGGCGTGCCCGTGGCGAAGATCGGCGCCCGCGTCATGGCCGGCGCGCTGCTCCAGGAGTTCGACCTCGACGACGCCGCCATCAACCGCCACGTCGCGGTCAAGGAAGCCGTCTTCCCCTTCAACCGCTTCCCCAACGTGGATGTGATCCTGGGGCCCGAGATGAAATCGACCGGCGAGGTGATGGGCCTCGACAGTTCCTTCGAGCGCGCCTTCCTGAAGTCCCAGCTCGGTGCGGGCGTGAAGCTGCCGGACAGCGGCACCGCCTTCATCTCGGTCAAGGAAGCCGACAAGGCCGCCGCCGTGACGCTGGCGCGGCGGCTGACCGACATGGGCTTCAAGGTCGTGGCCACCCGCGGCACCGCGGCCCGCATCCGCGAAGCGGGGCTCGACTGCCAGGTCGTCAACAAGGTGCTGGAAGGCCGGCCCCATTGCGTGGACGCCATCAAGTCCGGCGAGATCCAGCTGGTGATCAACACGACCGGCAGCGGCCAGTCCATCGCCGACAGCTTCGATATCCGCCGCAGCGCGCTCACCCACGGCCTGCCGCACTACACCACCATCGCCGGCGCCCGGGCCGCGGTGCACGCCATTGCGGCGCTCCGTGCCGGAACCCTTGATGTTGCCCCCCTCCAGGCCTATTTTGCGCATTCGTTTTAGGAACCGGGGGTCGCTGAGGCGGCCCCCGTGTTACTTCCATGCCCCGCCTGGAAGTCCCATCCCCGCTGGCCCCCGGCCGGCGCGGAGGGGTTGTCCCGGCGGCGGCCCTGTCAAGGAAGACTGGCCGTGCAGAAGTTCCCCATGACCGCCCAGGGCCTCGCGCGCCTGGAGGAGGAACTCAAGCAACTGAAGTCCGAGGAACGCCCCGCGATCATCCGGGCGATCGCCGAGGCGCGCGCCCATGGCGACCTCTCCGAAAACGCCGAGTACCACGCGGCGCGGGAGCGGCAATCCTTCATCGAGGGGCGGATTTCCGAGCTCGAGGCCGTCATCCCCTCGGTCGAGGTGATCGACACCGCCCGCATGGCCGGCGAGCAGGTGAAGTTCGGCGCCTTCGTCACCATCGTGGACGAGGAGACCGAGGACAAGAAGTCCTACCGCCTGGTCGGCCAGTACGAGGCGGACATGAAGCAGGGCTCGATCTCCGTGACCTCCCCGCTCGCCAAGGCGCTGATGGGCAAGAAGGTCGGCGATTCCGTCGAGGTCCCGGCCCCCGGCGGGGCGCGGTCGGTCGAGATCACCGCCGTCCGCTACGCCTGATGCCGAACCGCGGTCTGGCCGTGGTGGCCGAGGGCACGAAGCCCACGCTGAACGTCGCCTTCGCCGATATCCGCGCGGCGGCCGAGCGCATCGCCGGGCGCGTGCTGCGCACGCCGCTGATCCACTCCGACGCCGTCTCCCGCGCCAGCGGGGCGGAGGTGTCGCTCAAGCTCGACAACCTCCAGCAGACCGGGGCCTTCAAGGAACGCGGCGCGGCCAACCGGCTTGCCATGCTGACGGCGCGCGAACGCGCGGCGGGCGTGATCGCGATGTCGGCGGGCAACCACGCGCAGGCGGTCGCGCGGCATGCGAAGCTGCAGGGCATCAAGGCCACGATCGTGATGCCGAGATTCACCCCGGCCACGAAGGTGACGCGCACCGAACGCTGGGGCGCCGATGTGGTGCTGCATGGCGAGACGCTGGCCGAGGCGGCGGCGCATGCGCATGAACTGGCGCTGCGCGGCGGCCTCACCTTCGTGCATCCCTATGACGATCCCGGCGTGATCGCGGGCCAGGGCACGATGGCGCTCGAACTGCTGCAGGACGCGGGCGAGCTCGATGCGCTGGTCATCCCCGTGGGCGGCGGCGGGCTCTGCGCCGGATCGGCGATCGCGGCAGCGGAGATGCGCCCCGGCCTGCCCGTCTTCGGCGTGGAGGTCGAGCACTACGCCGCCATGGCGCAGCGCCTGGCGGGGCAGCCCGTCAAGGTCGGCGGCCCGACGGTCGCCGAGGGCATCGCCGTGCGCGACGTGGGCGAACTGCCGCTCTCCATCCTGAAGCGCCTGGGCGTCGAGGTGCTGGTGGTGCCCGAGCAGGCCGTGGAGCAGGCGATCGCGCTGCTGGCCGAAGGCGCCAAGGTGGTCGCCGAAGGCGCGGGCGCGGCGGGCGTCGCGGCGATCCTCGCCTATCCCGACCGCTTCGCGGGCAGGCGCGTGGGAACGACGGTCTGCGGCGGCAACATCGACAGCCGCGCGCTCTCCAACGTGCTGCTGCGCCAGCTGCTGCGCGACGGGCGCATCCTCAGGCTGCATTTCGACATTCCCGACCGCCCCGGCGTGCTGGCCGACATCTCGAAGCGGATTTCCGACATCGGCGGCAACGTGATCGAGGTGCAGCACCAGCAGTTGTTCGGCGCACCGACGGTGCAGAGCACGGAGCTGCATCTGATGGTGGAAGTCCGCGACGCCGCGCAGGGCGATGCGATGATCGCGGCGCTGGAGGCCGCGGATTACGTGGTGAGAAGGCGCTGATCAGGCGCCCTCCCGCCAAGGATCGGCCAGCGCCACCCCGCATCCCTTGAAATCCGTCGTGTTCCGCGTCGCCAGCACCACCGCGCCGCGCGCCCGGGCGATGGCCGCGATCTGCGCATCGGCCATGGCGACGGGCCGCCCAGCCTGGCGACGCGCAGCCATGAAGGCGGCGTAGTGCGGCGTCGCGGCGGCGTCGAAGGGCAGGACGCGATCACCGATCCCCTCGGCCATGAACCGTTTGAAGGCCTCGGCCAGCGTCCGCTGCCGCACGCCTTCCGGCATCAGGGCGAAGCCGTGGCGGATTTCCGCCTCGGTCACGGCCGTGATGTGCATGAGACGCAGCGGCTTGCCGGCGACCCAGCGCAGGACATCGGGGGAAGGGTCAGGCCGAATCAGCTCCGAGATCACGTTGGTGTCGAGGACGATCACTCTCCGAAATCCGGCGGGTCGCGCGCCGGCTCGCGCGGCGGCAGCTCGAGTTCGACGCCACCAAGCGGCGCAAAGATCTCCCGGGCGATCTCGGCAAGATTCCTGGGCGGAGGGGCAGCGTCGGCCTCCGCCAGCGCCCCGCGCAGGATCACCCGCGCCTCTTCCTCCATGGACCGCCCGTTCCGGGCCGCGCGCAGGCGGAGCGAGGCCTTCACGGTGTCGTCCAGATTGCGGATGGTCAGGCTGCCCATCGGCCCCTCCTGCGCTGTCTGATCCCCGACATAGGCGGGCGGCGCCAGCATTGCAATCATTGCATGCAATGCTGGCACGACCGCCTCACGGATTGATCGCGCTGTAGACCAGGCTGTTGATCAGGCGCTGGTTGTGGCGGAGCCGCTCACCGGGCGCCTGCGCCATGAACACCACGGCGAGCCCCTCGGCCGGATCCACCCAGAAGGTCGTGCCGTAGGCGCCGGACCAGGTGAAGGCGCCGGGATTGCCGAGCACCGGCGGGCCGCCGACCGATCGCCGCACTGCCACTGTCAGCCCATAGCCATAACCGTCCGAGTTGGTCCGCGACAGGTCGTCGGTCCGCGTGCCCGGCAGCAGCTGGTCGCTGGTGATGGCGCGGACGGAGGAGGGTTGCAGCACGCGCGTACGGCCGAGCGCGCCGCCATCGAGCAGCATCTGCGCGAAGCGGAGGTAATCCGCCGCGGTGCCCGCCCCGCAGCCGCCGCCGCATTCGAAGCGCGTCGGCCGGGTGCGGTCGGGAATCTCGGTGGGGCGCCCGGTGTCGGGGTCGGTGACGAGGCCGCGCGCCAGCCGCGCGACGCGGTCGGGCGGGACGACGAAGCCGGTGTCGCGCATGCCGAGCGGGCGGAACAGCCGCTGGTCGAGGAAGCCGCCGAGGGTCTGGCCGGCGATGCGTTCCACGACGATGCCCGCGACATCCATGCCGAGGCTGTATTCGTAGGCGGCGGCCGGCTGGTAGTGCAGCGGAAGCTGAGCAAGGCGCGCAATCAAGCCGTTGGCGTCGAACTGCGTGCTGCTCGCATTCGACA
>JAYRQX010000825.1:0-3519 GCA_041910415.1 Acetobacteraceae bacterium
CTGCCGGGGCGGAATTCGTGTTTCCTGAAGAACAGCGGGAAGCGTGCCTCGGCCATCTCGACGCTGCCGAATTTCAGCCCGCCGGCGGAATGCCACTCGCCCGCCGTGGACCAGCCATCGCCCCTGGAGGACGCGCCGCCGCCCGGCCGGGCATGGAACAGGTGCCACACGAAACTCTTGCCCTTCTTCCTGATGTCGCTGCCCTTGATGGCAATGCGAAAACGCCGCCCCCAGCCGCCCATGGCGCGGTCGGGGCAGGAGTGCGCCAGCGCCTTGACCACCGCCTCCACGATCTCGTTCGAGCAGTGGGAGGTGCACATGGTCACCGGCGCGCCTTCCCGCGCCCAGACGATGGTGCCTTCCCGCGCGATCACCTCCAGTGGACGGAAGGCGCCCTGGTTCTTGGCGACCACGGGATCGAGCAGGAAGGCGAAGGCCATGCGCACCGCGCTGACCATGTTGGGGTAGGAGGAATTGACGAAGGATGGCGCCTGCGGATCGCTTTCCGACAGATCGACCGTGATCGATTCGCCCTGCTTGGTCACGCGCGCGCGGATGGCGATATTCGTTGTCCCGAAGCCGTCGTCATCGAGAAAGGCCTCACCGAGCCAGGTGCCGTCCTTCCAGCCCGAGACGATGCGCCTGGTGTGCTGCTCCGCCAGGTCGAGGATCGCCTCTGCCGCGGCGACCGTGCCCGCCGCGCCGTGCTTGGCCAGCACGGCGAGCAGCCGCCGCTCGCCGAGATGCGCCGCGCCGATCATCGCCATCAGGTCGCCCCTGACATCGCGTGGCAGGCGCGTGTTGGCGATGATCATGCGCACGAGGTCCTCGCGCGGCTGGCGCTCCTCGCCGAGCAGGATCGGGGGGATGCGCACGCCTTCCTGCCAGATCTCGGTGGCGGCGGGGTTGTAGCCGCCATGCGTGGCGCCGCCGATGTCGGTGTGATGCGCGCGGACCACCGACCAGAAGGCGACCGCGCCATCGGCGAAGACCGGCACGACGATGGTCAGGTCCGGCAGGTGGCTGCCGCCGTGATAGGGATCGTTCAGCAGGTAGATGTCCCCGTCGGCGGGGTGCGGAAACGCCTCCCGCACCGCCTCGACCGCGAAGGGCATGGCGCCGACATGGACGGGGATGTGGTCGGCCTGCGCCACCAGCCGGGCCTCGGCGTCGCAGAGCGCGATGGAAAAATCCCGCGAAGAGTTCAGGATCTGCGAATAGGTCGTGCGCAGCATCGCCTCGCCCATCTCTTCGACGATGGCGCGGAAGCGGTTCTCGAGGACGGCAAGCGTCACGGGATCGGGCGTGCTCATGGCCCGAACGGTCGCGGCGGGGCGCCTGCCCGTCAAGGCACCGTCTTGCGCCTGGGGTGGCCGGGTGCATGATCCCTGCAACACGCATGAGGAAACGACCGGCATGACCACGCCCGACCTGCGCATCGTCACCGAAGGGCTGCGCTTCCCCGAAGGCCCGGTCTGCATGCCCGACGGCTCCGTCGCGCTCGTCGAGATCGAGGCCCAGCGCATCACCCGCGTCGCGCCGGATGGCGCGAAGACCGTGATCGCCAGGACCGGCGGCGGGCCCAACGGCCTGGCGCTCGGGCCGAACGGCCAGCTCTATGCCTGCAACAATGGCGGATTCTCGTGGCACGAGGAGCCGGGCCTGCTGCGCCCCGCGCACCAATCCCCCGACTATTCCGGCGGCCGCATCGAGCGCATCGACCCCGCGACCGGCACGGTCACCGCTCTCTACACCGCCGTGGACGGGCGACCGCTGAAGGGGCCGAACGACCTGATGTTCGACCCGCTCGGACGCGGCTTCTGGTTCTCGGACCTCGGCAAGGTGCGCGCCCGGGACCGCGACCATGGCGGCGCCTATTGGGCCACGGCCGACGGCAGCCAGGCGGTCGAGGTCGCGCATCCGATCTTCGGCGGCGCGAACGGAATCGGCGTCAGCCCTGATGGCAGGACGCTCTACGTCGCCGAGACCGAGACCGGCCGCCTCTGGGCCTGGGACATCGAAGGCCCGGGCAAGGTCCGGAAGGATCCCTGGCCATCCAGCAATGGCGGGCGGGTGATCTGCCAGTTCCCGGGCTATCGTCGCCTCGACAGCATTGCCATCGCCGCGTCCGGCAACATCATCGTCGCAACTCTCGTCGCCGGCGAGATCACGACCGTATCGCCTGGCGGCGAGATCCTGCGCGTCGTGAAGATGCCGGAACGCATGCCGACGAATATCTGCTTCGGCGGCCCGGACATGCGCACCGCCTATATCACGCTCTCCACCAGCGGGAAGCTGGCGGCGATGCAGTGGGACGAGCCGGGGCTGCGCCTGCCCCACTGTTGACAGCGCGGCCACGGGACAAGACTCTGCGGTTCACGGCGCGGCAACGACCGCGCGAGCATTGGGAGAAGCGTACCATGACCGGTTGGGTGTTCAGCCGTCGTGCCCTGATGGGCACCGTTCTTGCCGCGCCTGCGATGCGCGTCACTGAGGCGCAGGCGCAGGCGGCCGATCCCTATGTGATGGGCACGCTGTTTCCGATGAGCGGCCCCAACGCCGAGTATGGGGAGGCCTTCACGCGTGGCGCGCAGCTCGCGCTCGGCCACATCGCCGCGGACAACATGCTGCGCCGTCCCATGCGCCTGCAGGCCGAGGACAGCCAGGCCCTGCCGCAGCCTTCCGTCGTCGGCATGAACAAGCTGGTCAGCGTGGACCGCGCGGTCTGGGTGCTGGTCAGTTGGACCGCGACCGCCAAGGCGGTGGCGCCCATCGGCGACCGCGCGCGGGTCATCATGATCAATGGCGGCGCGGTGGGGCCGGATCTGGCGGGGCTGTCGCCCTATTTCTGGAACGTCATCGCGCTCGCGCATCTCGAAGTGCCCGTGATGCTGCAATACCTGACGCAGCGGCGGAACGTGCGGCGCGTCGCGCTGGTCTATGTGGACGATCCGCTGGGCGAGGCGATCCTGGGCGAGCTGCGCACGCAGCTGCCGCGCGTGAACGCCGAGCTTGTCGGCAGCTTCAGCGTGCCGCGCGCCGCGCAGCAATTCGGTCCCGTCGCCGCCCGCGTGCGCCAGACGCGCCCCGATGCGATCTACATCGCGAGCTTCGGCGCGCAGCAGTCGCAGATCATCAAGGGGCTGCGCGACAACGGCGTCACGCAGATCATCTGCTCGTACTCGGCCTTCTCGATCGACAGCGTGCGCCAGTTGCCGGAAGCCGAGGGTGCGCTCTTCACGACGCAGAAGCTGGATTTCGACGCCGGCGACCCCGTGACGCGCCGCTTCGCGACCGATTTCCGCGCCCGCTACAACGCGGCGCCGGTCGCCTATCACGCGAACTACTACAACGGCGCCTATCTCTTCGGCCTGCTCGCGAAGCAGGTGGAGCAGGCGGGCGGGCAGGTGAACGGGGAGAGCCTGCGCGCGGCGATGCTCGCGACTCGCAGCTTCGACCTGGTCGGCGGACGCGGCACCTTCGATGAGCAGGGCAACCTGATGACGCAGATGCAGGTGA
>JAYRQX010000826.1:0-4408 GCA_041910415.1 Acetobacteraceae bacterium
CCATGATGCGGCGCACGGTCACGCCGTCATTCGGCATGATCGGGCGGCTCGACATGTTCCAGGACGGGCCCCAGTCCGGCGCGTCTCCGCAGCCGGCGAGCAGCACCGCCAGCACCGCGGACGAACCGATCGAGCGAAGTCGTCTCATGCACCGAACTCCCGCGCCATGGCCGGCCCGCAATGCCGCCGCCTGTCCGTTATGATGCGCCGCACAAGGCGGTCCCTCAAGGCTGCCGCCCGTGGCGGACCGCCGCGTCCTCGGCGCCCGCATGGCGCAGCCCCGCCGTCAGATAGTCCCAGCCCGTCACCAGGGTAAGGGCCGCGGCGGTCCAGAGCATGACCTCGCCGATCAGCGTGACCGGCAGGAAGCCGAGCCCGATGGTGGCCGCGCCACGATCCCCCGCGAGCAGCACGCCGAGCGCGCCCATCTGCATGCCGGTCTTCCACTTCGCGAGCGGCGTCACCGGCATGCCGACGCGCAGCGTCGCCAGGTATTCGCGCAGGCCCGAGACGAGGATTTCCCTCAGCATGATGACGATCGCCGGCAGCAGCCCGATGGGCGAGAGCCGGTCGAGCCCGACCAGCAGCATCAGCGCCGCGCCCACCAGCAGCTTGTCCGCGATCGGGTCCAGCATGCGGCCGAAGCCCGAGGTCAGCTTCCGGTCGCGCGCGATCTTGCCGTCGAAATAGTCGGTGATGGCGGCCACCGAGAAGACGACGCAGGCCGCCATGTCCGACCAGGGCTGGCGCAGCCAGGCGAGCAGGATCAGGACCGGAATCGCCGCGATGCGCGAAATCGTCAGCAGGTTGGGCAGGTCTGTCGGCATCTTTGGCTGTTCCTAGAGCAGAACCCGATCGGATGGAATCATCTGATCGGGAGACGATGCTCGTCCGGCAAAATGCCCGGGCCAGTTCCCGCGAGCAAAAGCGATCGTGATCTGACCGGCGGGCTGCGGACAGGCGCTGCGCAGCCGACCCGTCCGGTTCCTCCGCCGCCCGCTGGACGTTCATCGAGGCTCTGGCCGGGGGAGGGGCGGGCGCGGTAGACACGGCGCGGCATGTCCGACCCCATCCCGGCCAGCATCCCGCGTGCGGCGCTCGTCACCGGCGGCGCGAAGCGCCTTGGCCACGCGATCGCGCTCGCGCTGGCGGAGGCCGGCTTCGACGTGGCGATCCACTACGCCTGGAGCCGCGAGGCGGCGGAGGAGACGGCGGCCGCGATCGGCGCCCTGGGCCGCCGCGCCGCGATCCTGCAGGCGGACCTAGCGGAGGAAGCGGATGCCGCCGCACTGTTCCCCGCGGCCCACGCCGCGCTCGGACCCATCGGCGTGCTGGTGAACAATGCCTCGACCTTCGAACGCGACGAATGGCACGACGCGACGCGGGAAAGCTGGGACCGGCATATCGAACCCAACCTGCGGGCGCCCTTCGTGCTGTCGCAGGCCTTCGCGCGCGCCCTGCCCGGCGATGCGGAAGGCTGCATCCTCAACATGATCGACCAGCGCGTCTGGGCGCTGACGCCGCATTTCGTCTCCTACACCGTCTCCAAGGCCGGGCTCTGGGCGCTGACGCAATCCCTGGCGCTGGCGCTCGCGCCGCGAATCCGCGTGAACGGCATCGGGCCGGGGCCGGCGCTGCCATCCCCGCGGCAGAGCGCGGAGCAGTTCGCACGGCAGGCGCAGAGCACGCCGCTCCATCGCGGCACGAGCCCGGAGGAGGTGGCGCGCGCGGTGCTCGCCATCCTCTCCTTCCCCGCCATGACCGGGCAGATGATCGCGCTCGATGGCGGGCAGCATCTGCAGTGGTCCCCTGCGCGCGGAGAGGCGCTGGCGGAATGAGCTTTGCCCCCGACGCGGCGCGCGGGTTGCGCCTGGTCTTCGTGCGCGGGCTGGACGTCCAGGCGCGGCTCGGCGTCCACGCGCATGAAAAGGCCAGGCCGCAACGTGTGGTCATCGGCATCGAGTTGCTGGTCCGCGACCCGCATGCGCCAGCGAGCGAAGGCCCCGATTCGCTGCCGAGGGTTGTGGACTACGGCGGGGCTGTCCGCATGGCGCGCGACATCGCGACCGCGGGCCACGTGCTTCTCGCGGAAACGCTGGCCGAGCGGATCGCCTTGGCGGCGCTCCGGGATCCCCGGGTGGAGGCCGCGCGGGTGACGGTGGAAAAGCCCGATGCCTTCGCCGACGCCGCCGCCGTGGGCGTGGCGGTCGAGCGGCGACGCGCCTGAAATCGTTCCGAATTCCGCGGAGGATGCGGCTACCGGGCGCTGTACTTGTCCACTGATCGGAAGGAGCCTCGCGTCACAATTCGTCTGTCAATCCGATTCTTTCTCTTGACGCATGCCGCTGGGTGGTCAGGGTAATGTAATACAATGAAATCAACAGGTTAGGTTCGGTCCGTTACGTCGCACAATTCTTGTGCAGCAAGGCTGAGACCGGCCTGTAACCAAGCTTTCACGCTTCCCGAAGCGTTTCGCCCCACAGACTTATCCACAGAACTTGGGGACATCCTTGAGCCCCCGGATGCGAGCGCCTAATCGAGACCCAATGATGAATGAAACCGCCGATAACGGCGCCAGTGATGAAGCACCCGCGGTGATGGAAGGCGCCGCGGTCATCGTGGCCGCGCTGCCCAACCTGCCGCTCGCCCCCGGCGTCTATCGCATGCTCGATGCGAAGGGCGAGGCGCTCTATGTCGGCAAGGCGCGCTCGCTCCGCCGGCGCGTCACCGCCTACACGCAGATCGGCCGCCTGCCGGAACGCCTGCGGCGCATGGTGTTCGAGACGCGGAGCCTCGAGGTCATCACCACCGCCTCGGAAGCCGAGGCGCTGCTGCTCGAAGCCAATCTCATCAAGCGCCTGCGACCGCGCTTCAACATCGTGCTGCGCGACGACAAATCCTATCCCTGGCTCGTCATCACGGAAGACCATCCCTATCCGCAGATCGCCAAGCATCGCGGGGAACGGCGCAAGGGCGCGTCCTACTACGGCCCCTTCGCCTCGGCCTGGGCGGTGAACCAGACCATCACGGCCCTGCAGCGCGTCTTCCTGCTGCGCTCCTGCCGCGACACGGTGTTCTCGACGCGCACGCGGCCCTGCCTGCTCTTCCAGATCAAGCGCTGCTCCGCGCCCTGCGTGGATCGCGTGAGCCAGGCCGACTACGCGGAGCTGGTGCGCGAGGCCAAGCAGTTCCTGGGCGGCGAGACGCCGTCGATCCAGAGGCGGCTGGCCGCCGAGATGGAGGAAGCCGCGCACAACCTCGAATTCGAACGCGCGGCAGCGCTGCGCGACCGCATCCGCGGCCTGACCCATGTGCAGGGCCATGACCGCATCAATGTCGAGGGCATCGGCAACGCCGACATCGTCGCGCTGCACCAGGCGGCGGGGCAGTCCTGCGTGCAGGTCTTCTTCTTCCGCGGCGGGCGCAACAACGGCAACCGACCGTATTTCCTGAGCCACGCGAAGCACGACCAGCCGCCCGAGGAAGTGATGGGCGCCTTCCTGGCGCAGCTCTATGACGACCTGCCGCCGCCGCCGCAGATCCTGGTGAGCCACGATCCGCCCGATGTCGCGCTGCTCGCCGAGGCGCTGTCCATCAAGGCCGGCCGCAAGGTGGAGATCCACCGCCCCCAGCGCGGCGAGAAGCGCGGCGTCGTCGAGCATGCCGAGACGAATGCGCGCGAAGCCCTGGAACGGCGCCTGGCCGAAGGCTCGGCGCAGGAGGCGCTGTTGCAGGGCGTCGCCAGGCTGTTCGACCTGCCCGCCTCGCCCGAGCGCATCGAGGTCTACGACAACTCCCACATCATGGGAGCCAATGCGTATGGCGTGATGATCGCGGCGGGACCGTCGGGCTTCCTGAAATCCGCCTACCGGAAGTTCGGCATCAAGGGCCCCATAACCCCCGGCGACGACTTCGCGATGATGCGCGAGGTCTTTGAACGCCGCTTCGGCCGCGCGCTGAAGGAGGACCCGACGCGGGACTCCGGCACCTGGCCGGACCTCGTGCTGATCGATGGCGGCGCCGGGCAGCTTTCCGCGGCGCGCGAGGTGATGGCGGAACTCGGCGCCGACGACATCCCCCTGGTCGCGGTCGCCAAGGGCCCGGACCGCGATGCCGGCCGCGAATGGTTCCACCAGACCGGCAGGGAGCCGGTGCAACTGCCGCCGCGCGATCCGGTCCTCTACTACCTCCAGCGCCTGCGCGACGAGGCGCACCGCTTCGCCATCACCACCCATCGCGCGGGCCGCTCCAAGGCGCTGGTGACGTCCGAACTCGACGAGATTCCCGGCGTGGGGTCGGCCATCAAGCGCCGGCTGCTGAACCATTTCGGCTCGGCCCGCGGCGTGCGCCAGGCGGGGCTCGCGGATCTCGAGGCCTGCCCGGGCATCGGCGCGGCCATGGCGCGGCG
>JAYRQX010000827.1:0-3592 GCA_041910415.1 Acetobacteraceae bacterium
CCATCGGAGAGCCGCGTGCGCAGCGTGGCGAACAGCGCGGCGCAGCGCGGCATGGCGGGCTCGGGCGCGGCCGCGGCCAGGGCATCGAGCGCGGCGGCGATCTCGGCCGCGTCATCGGGCCCGAGCGGGATCATCCAGTCGGCGGGCGAGAGCTCGACAGCGGTCCACACGGCCTGGCCGCTTGCCGGAATGGGCCGCCTGCGGCCGGGGCGCGTGACGCTCATCCTTCCTGCATAGCAGAAGGGGCGGCGCGGCGCGACGGCGGAAGCCCCCTTGCCCGCTGCGCGTCACCGACGCAGGCTGCCGCGCATTCGTGATCGTGAGAGACCGGGACCCCATGGACACCGCTGCCATCAATCTTCCCTTCGACGCCGACGAGATCCTTGACGGGTTGATGAGCTGGGCGCGCTGCGAAAGCCCGACCTTCGATGCCGCAGCCGTGAACAGGATGATGGATCTCGCCTCACGCGCGCTCGCGCTGCTCGGTGCGCGCGTGGAACGCATCCCCGGCCGCATGGGCCTGGGCGACTGCGTGCGCGCGCGCTTCGCGCATCCGATGGGCGACGGCGCGCCGGGCATCACGGTGATGGCGCATCTCGACACCGTCCATCCGGTCGGCACGGTCGAGACGCTGCGCGTGCGCCGCGAAGGCAACAAGGCCTATGGCCCAGGGATCCTCGACATGAAGGGCGGCACCTATATTGCGTTCGAGGCGATGCGCCAGATCCTGCGCGCGGGGCTGGCCACGAAGCTGCCCGTCACCTTCCTGCTGACGAGCGACGAGGAGATCGGCAGCCCCTCCACCCGCGACCTGATCGAGGCCGAGGCGGCGCGGTCCAGATACGTGCTGGTGCCGGAACCGGCGCGCCCCGATGGCGGCGTGGTGACGGGCCGCTACGCCATCGCGCGCTTCAACCTGCGCACCACGGGGCGCCCCAGCCACGCCGGCGCGCGGCTCGCCGAAGGCCGCAGCGCGATCAAGGAGATGTGCCGGCAGATCCTGGCGATCGAGGAGATGACGACCGAGGACTGTACCTTCTCGGTCGGCGTGCTGCATGGCGGCACCTGGGTGAACTGCGTCACCACGCATTGCGACGCGGAAGCGCTCTCCATGGCCAAGAAGCAGGAGGACCTGGATGCGGGCGTCGAGAAGATGCTGGCGCTGCGCTCCACCGGCAACGACGTGCTGCTGGAGGTCAGGCGCGGCGTGACGCGGCCGGTGTGGGAGCCGGATGCCAGGGGCATGGCGCTCTATGCCCATGGGCGGGAGATCGCAAACGCCATCGGCTTCGATATCAACAGCCAGTCCTCCGGCGGCGGGTCGGACGGCAACTTCACGGGGGCCATGGGCATCCCGACGCTCGATGGCCTCGGCGTCTCGGGCGCCATGGCGCATACGCTGGAAGAACATGTGATCGTGGACAGCCTCGTGCCGCGTGCCAAGCTGCTCGCCGGCCTGCTGACGACGCTCGAATAGACAGAGAAGCACGGGAGACCACCATGTCACGGCTCGCTTCCGCGGCGCTGATCGCGCTGCCGCTCGCCCTCTCCGCCTGCGTGGTCGCGCCGCCGCCACCAGGCCCGCCCGTCTATGCGCCGCCCAGGCCGGTCGTCGTGGCGCCGCCACCGCCCGTCTATGTCGCGCCGCCCCCGGCGCGGCGCTGCTGGATGGAATCCCGCCGCGTCTGGACGCGCGACCAGTTCGGCCGCCCCGTGCAGGTGGTGCAGCAGCAGCAGGTCTGCCGCTAAAGGGCGGCGCCGCCGTCGAGGGCAATCGCCTGGCCGGTGACGTTGGCGCCGGCGGGCGAGAGCAGGAAGGCCATGGCGGCCGCGACCTCCTCGGCGGTGGTGATGCGCCGTGTCGGTGTGCCGGCCGCGGCGGATTGCGCATCCATGCCGAGTTCCGCCCAGCGCGCGCGGGCCATCGCCGTATCCACCCAACCCGGACAGAGCGCGTTCACCGTGATGCCGCGCGGCGCGGCCTTCAGCGCCAGGGCGCGCACCAGCCCGATCACGCCATGCTTGGCCGCGACATAGGCGATCTGGTCCGGCACGGCGCGCAGGCCGAGGACGGAGGCGATGGCGATGATGCGGCCATCGCCATCGGGCAGCATGGGCAGCGCCTGCGCCGCGCAGCGCCAGGCGCCGTCCAGGTTGCTCGCCATGATGCGGCGCCAGTGCTCCTCGTCGGGCGGGCCGTCCGGATCGCCACCCGCCGCGCCCGCGGCAAGCACCAGCGCGTCGAGCCGCGGGAGCCCACCGAACAACGCCGCGACCGAAGCGGGATCGGTCACGTCGCAGCGGAGAAAGTGCACGCCATCCGGCAGCGTCGCGGGCGCCGTGCGCGCGGCGGCAACGACGGCGAAGCCATCGGCAGTCAGCCGCGCCGCGCAGGCCGCGCCGATGCCCTGCGTGCCGCCCGTGACGAGCGCCAACGGGGGGCTCATGCCGCCGTCGTCCCGCCATCCACGGGCATGACGATGCCGGTGACGAAGCTTGCATGGTCGGAGGCGAGGAAGGCGACGACCGCCGCGACCTCCAGCGGATCGGCGAAGCGGCCGAGCGGCACGGCATCCGCATAGGCATCGCCCGCATCCGCGCTGTAGCGATCCGGGTAGCGCGCCGCGAGTTCGCCGATCACGCGGCGCAGCATCGCGGTGTCCGTGCTGCCGGGCGCGATGGCGTTGAAGCGCACATTGTCACGCGCGAAATCGAGCGCGGCGGAGCGCATCATCTGCGCGATCGCGGCCTTGGAGCCGCCATAGGCCGCCGAGACCTTCCTGCCGATCAGCGCCTGGTCCGACGCGATGCTGACCACCGCCCCGCCGCCGCCCGCGATCATCACCGGCAGCGCCGCCTGCAGCAGCGCGAAGGGGCCGAGGACGTTGACGCGGAAGATTCGCTCCGCGTCCTCCAGCGGCGCGTCGAGAAAACTGCCGAGCCCCGTCGCGCCGGCATTGTTCACCACGATCTCCAGCCCGCCGAGCCGCGCGATGGCCGCCTCGACCGCCGGCTTCACGGCGGGCAGGTCGCCGAGATCGAGTTCCGGCAGGTCCAGCCCTTCGACACGCACGCCCGAGACGCCCAGCACCCGCATGATCGCCGCGCCGATGCCGCCGCGATGCCCCGTCACGATCGCGCGCTTGCCGGCAAGCCCGGTCATGACGAGCGGCTCCCTCATCGACCGAGCGTCAGCCCGCATTCATTCATCAGGCCCGAGACATTCCCGCCCGTGGATTGCGCCACGCGCGCGACACGCGCGGAATCCTGCGGCGGCAGCGTGCGCACCAGGCAGGCGGACAGCGCCGTCATTTCGATGGTACCGCAGCGCGCCGCCGCCTGACCGACGCGACCGCAGAAGGCGCGGCGCTGCTCGGGCGTCTGCTGCGCGAAGGCGCCCTGCAGCGCTCCGAGCGACCCGCCGCCCGATCCGCCCTGCCCGCCGAGGCCGGGGATGGTGATGCCCTGTGCTGCGACGGGACTGCCCGCCGCGATCAACAGGAGGAGGAGCAGGAATCGCATGACGATGATGTTCCTATCACGGGCCGATGATGTTGGATGAGCGTACGGCCCGACGCCAGCCTGCCACGGG
>JAYRQX010000828.1:0-3955 GCA_041910415.1 Acetobacteraceae bacterium
GAGGCGGAGATCCGCGCCGCCGAGCCACGCATCCACCGGGCCCTCCGCCGCATCGCGAGCCCCGACGGCACCGGCGCGGAGCCGCTGACGCTCTTCGTCCACGCCCGCGACGGCACGCTGCTGGCCAGCGCGACGGCCTTTCCCGTGCCACGGGGGGACTCCTTCTCCGATCGTGAATTCGTCCGCGCGCTGCGCGACCCCGCGACGCCGGAGCCTCATATCAGCCGCGTCCTCGTCGGCCGCCTGGATGGCCGGCCCTTCTTCTCCCTGAGCCAGCGGCGCCGACGCGGCGGCGATCCGCCGGCGGCGGATGGCTACGAAGGACTGCTGCAGGTTTCGGTCTATGTCGATTCCGCGTCCGCGGCACTCGGCCAGCTGCTCGCCGGGCCGGACGACGTGATCTCCGTGCTGCGCTCGGATGGCGAGATCCTGGCGCGCACGCGGGACCACCCCGACGGCGCGCGGCCGATGCGCGTCAGGCCCGCCAACCCCATGAGCACCGCCATGGCACGGGGCGAGCCGGGCGGCATCGCGAGAGGCGAGCCGGACGGCATCGCGAGAGGCGAGCGCTCCACGCAGGACAGCGTGGAGCGCATCACCGCCTTCCGCCGGGTGGACGGCTTTCCGATCTATGCCTCGGCCGCGCGGCCGGTGACGGCCGTGCATGAACGCTGGCGCCAGGTGGTGCTCGGGCAACTCGCCGTCGGCCTGCCGGCCTGGGCGCTGCTGCTCGGCATGGCCGCCGCGGTGTGGCGGCGGCAGCGGGCGCTGGCCGATGCAAACGCCGCGCTGGAACGGGGCGTGGCGGAGCGCACCGCGGAACTCGCCGACACCGTGGTACGCCTGACGCTCGCGCAGGAAGCGGCGCGGATCGGCACCTGGGAGGCGGACCGCACCGGCGGGGAAATGCGATGGTCGGCGGAACAGTGGCGCCTCCTCGGCCTCGATCCCGAGCATGACGGGCCGCCGAGCCGCGCGCTCCTCCTCTCCCGCGTCCATCCGGACGACCACGGCGTGCTGGAGGAGGCGGAGCGCCTGGCGCGCGCGACCGGGCGCTACGAGGCGGAGTTCCGCATCCGCGCCGCCGGATCGCGTGACGACGACGCGTCCTGGCGCTGGATGCTCGCGCGCGGCCGCGTCGTCTCGGCGCCTGGCGAGGCCCGGACGCGCATCCTCGGCGTCAATCTCGACATCACCGAGCGCCGCCGCGCGGAGGAACGCCTGGTGCTGGTGGCGCGGGAGGCCGCGCATCGCGCCAAGAACGCGCTGCACCTGGTCGCCGCCGCGGTGCGGCTGACGACCGCGCCGACGGTCGAGGAGTTCGCCGCGATCGTCCAAGGCCGCGTGGATGCGGTCGCGCGCGCGCAATCCATCGTGGCCGAGGGCGACGGGCGGGGGGCGGCGCTGCGCATGGTCGCGGAATCCGCGATCGTGCCGCTGCTGCCCACGGACGATGCGCGCGTCACGATCGCCGGGCCGGAGGTCTGGCTCGGCGGCGATGCGGTGCAGCCGGTCTCGATGGCGCTGCACGAACTCACGACGAACGCCGTGAAATACGGGGCGCTCTCGGTACCCGAAGGCCGCGTGCGGCTCGCCTGGGCCATCGAGGGCGCGACCCTCAACCTCCGCTGGGAGGAAAGCGGCGGGCCGCCGGTCGCCGCGCCGCCGGACCGCGCGGGCTTCGGCGGCTCGGTCGTCTCGGCCACCTTCACGAACCAGCTCGACGGCGAGGTGACGCATGAATGGCGCCGCGAGGGGCTGCTGCTGGTCGCCAGCCTGCCGCTCGCGGCGCTGGGCGCCCTGCCGCGCGGCGGCGGGGATCATACCTGCGGCACGAGGCTTTGACTCGTGCCGAGGCCGCGAATGCGGCCCGCTCGCGATCGGCTGTGCCGATCTGCCGGTCATGCGGACAGCATGCCTTCGGCATGACGGTCCGGCGAGCCAGGCAAACCGGAGGTTTGCACCCGGCGCATGAGGGTCAGCAAAGATGAATACCAACGGTCGAAGGATTCGACCGTTGGTATCAGTCCTTGTAGTCGGGCTCCCTGCGGTCGAGGATTCGCTTCAGCGCATCGAAATGCCATTCGGCATTGGCGCGCCCGCCGTATTTCGGCGCGGTGCCCTTGTACGTCGAAAACGTGTGCTCGACGACCTCGGGCGGCAGATGGCGCAGCGGGCGGTTCGTCCACATCGCATAGAGCTGCACCTGCGCCACGCGCTCCATGTAGTAGAGCCGGTCATAGGCCTCGGCGACCGTCTTCCCCACGGTCGCGACGCCATGGTTCGCCATCATGAGCACGGTCTTGTCGCCGATCACGCCGGCGAGCCGCGCGCCTTCCGCCGGGTCGAAGGCAGGCCCGGTGTAGGTGGTGTCGTAGGCTGTGCGGTAGAGCGTGCCGAGCTCGGTCTGGCCGATGGGGAGGATCTGCGGGTCCTCCAGCCGCGCCAGCGCGCTCGTGAAGGGCATGTGGGTGTGGAAGACCGCCTCGATGCCGAGGATGCGGTGCATCGGCGCATGGATGCAGTAGGCGGAGCGCTCGACCAGCCCCTCGCCCAGTTGCACCTCGCCGTCGTAGTTCACCTCCATGAAGCAGGAGGCGGTGACCTCGCTCCAATGCAGGCCGAAGGGGATCTGGTAGTAGCGATCCTCGGTGCCCGGCACGCGCAGCGTGAAATGATTGAAGATGCCCTCGTGGAAGCCATGCATCACGGCCAGGCGATGCGCGGCGGCGAGGTCGATGCGGGCCTGGCGACGCCGGTCGGCGAGCGAGAGATCGGCGGCGGCGTGGGTCTCGAGCGGCATGGACGCGGGTTCCTTCCCGTCGGTGGGAAGGGAAGGCTCGCGCGAACGGTGCCGGGGGTCAAACCCTCAGCGGGCGGCCATCCATCGGCAGCGTGGCCGCGGCACGCACAGGTGATGCCGCGCCGCCGATTGCGCGTGGCAGGGTTCCTTGCGGCGGGCGTCGGACGGAACGGCAGCCATGGTCCATCGTACCTTCATCATCGAGCCCAACTTCACCTCCATCTTCCAGCCCGCACGCCCGCGGCTGCCGGCCCGGCTCCTCATCCAGATCTCGGTCGCGCTGGTGCCGATGGATCCCGCGGTGCCCTATCATCCGACACGCTGGGTACGGCCGCGCCTGTCGCGGTTCATGCCGAGCCTGATCGCGGAGCTGATGGCGACCGAGGAACTCAACCTCGTCTTCTCGACGCACCTCGCGGACTCGCCGGCGCAGTTCAGGCGGGGCACCGTGACCGACGGCAACGGGCTTGCCTTCCGTGGACGGAGCTGGTTGCGCGCGGAGTTCGATCGCTACCGCGTTCGCTTCAAGCAGGCCGTGGAGGCGAGCTGGAACAACCAGCTCATCCTGATACCGCCCGACGACCCGCGGGACGGGCTGACGGATGCCGAGTATCGCGACGACTACATCGGCGATCCCGCGAAGCCCGCGCATGTGGAATGCGCCCTTCAGGTGGACCTGGTGAACGCCAATCCGAATGCCGCCATGCAGGTGCTGCGTCTCGATCGCGACGAACCCAAGGGTTTCCGGCGGCAGAGCGCGATCCCCGACCCCGAGCACGGACCCTTCCGTCCCTATGCCTGGCTGATCACGAACGAGGACGTCTTCCCGACCATCACCCGCGACTACCGCTGGCCGAGCCTCACCTTCTCCCAGGTCGCGGCCGCGCATGAGTTGGGACACTGGCTCGGCCGCCCGGCGCGCCTCGGAACGGAGGAGCGGATGCTGATGCATGTGGAATACGACAAGCATCCCAAGGACGACCCGGATTTCGCGGAGGAGCAGTACGGCACGAAGCCCGGCACCTATGGCGCGATGATGGGCGCCGGTTCGATGGTCACGGACTACGAGGCCGCCGCCTGGCTGAACCGGATGCGACGGCACAGCGGCGCGCTGTTCGGCTGGCAGGCGATCCACCGCATCCGCTTCCAGCA
>JAYRQX010000829.1:0-2693 GCA_041910415.1 Acetobacteraceae bacterium
CCGGATGGCCGGCTGACCATCACCCGCCACCAGGTCGCCTTCATGGGCAACGTCGCCTGGGGCGGCGGCACGCTCACCGTCCAGGACCGGACTTTTCCTTTCCGCCTGCGCGGCCTGGGTGCCGGCGGGGCGGGGATTTCGCGCCTGGACGCGACGGGCGACGTCTTCAACCTGCGACGGGTCGAGGATTTCGCGGGCGTCTATGGCCAGATCCGCACCGGGGTCGTGATGGGCGACGCGCAGGTCAGGGGCGTCGTCTGGCTGCAGAACACGAATGGCGTGCGCATCCGCCTGGAACCGCGGCGCCGCGGCGTCGCCCTGCAATTCGGTGCGGACGGCATCCTGATCGAGCTGCGCCCCACCCCCGCGGGCTGATGCCGGCGCCCGCCGGCATGGTTCCAACGCCTGGGAATCTGGCGTAGCGTCCGCCCCTGGTGCGGGTGGAGGTGGCCAAGGCCGTCCCCTGCCCTTGGGAGGATCACGCCATGAAGCTCTATCGGTTCAACGGCTCGACCACCTGCCGGCCTGTCGAGATGTTCGCCGCCGAGGCCGGGATCTCGCTCGATCTCGTGGACGTCAACCTGATGCAGGGCGAGCATATGGGCCCCGCCTATGCGGCGAAGAACCCGGTGCAGCAGGTGCCGACTTTGGAGGACGGGGATTTCCGCCTGGCCGAGTGCTCCGCGATCCTGAAATACCTGGCCGATGTCGCGGATTCCGCCGCCTATCCGAAGGACCTGAAGGCACGCGCGACGGTCAACGCGCAGATGGATTTCTTCAACACCTCGCTCTCGCGCGAGCTCTGCTACGGCCATGTCTATCCGCAGATCATGCCCCACACGGGTCATGAGGACGAGGCGGTGCGCAAGGCGATGGTCGCGCGCTGCCAGAAAGGCGCGCAGAAATTCCTGCGCGTGCTGAACGATCACATGCTGTCCGATGCGGGGCCCTGTCTGAGCGGCCGCGCCGAGCCGACGATCGCCGACTACATGGGCGTCTGCTACGCGACACTGGGAGAAATGACGCGATTCGACTATGGCGCCTATCCGCGCGTGCAGCGCTGGATCGCGGCCATGAAGGCGCGTCCGGGCTGGAAGGCCGCCAATGCCGGATGGGAAGGCTGGCGCGACCACTGCCTGGCGAGCGCCGCGTGATGACGGGCCAGGTCCGCGGCTTCCACCACGTCGCCTATCGCTGCCGCGATTCCGAGGAAACGCGGCGGTTCTACGAGGACTTCGTCGGGCTCGAACTCGCCGAGGCCTTCGAGATCAGCACGACGAAGTCGGGCCGGGCGACCGCGGTGCTGCACAGCTTCTATCGCCTCGGCGATGGCAGCTTCCTCGCCTTCTTCGAGGCGCCGGACAGCCCCTTCGACTTCAAGACCCAGCATGATTTCGACCTGCATGTCGCGATGGAGGTCGAGCCCGCGGTGCTGGACGCGATGCTCGCCAAGGGCCGCGCGGCGGGGATCGAGACGCGGGGGCCGTCGGATCACGGCGTCATGCGTTCGATCTACTTCCGCGACCCCAATGGCTATGTCGTGGAACTCGCGTGCAGGACACCGGCGCATGACGCCGCCATGAATCCCGCGACCAATGGCGCGCGGTCCAAGCTGGACGCCTGGCAGGCGAAGAAGCAGGCCGCCTGAAGGACGGGCGGCGCGCCGCGATCAGGCGCGCCGCTTCTTCTGCAGTTCCCGCAGCGCGAGGCCGGCGAGCAATCCCCAGAAGGCGCCGCCGACGCCGAAGAAGCTGAGGCCCGATCCTGCGACCAGGAAGGTGATCGTCGCGGCCTCGCGGTCCTGCGCGTCCGACAGCGCGCCGAGCAGCGCATTGGCGAAGGAGCCGAGCAGCGCGAGGCCGGCGACCGCCTGGATCAGCACCGGCGGCGCGGCGCTCACGAAGGCAGCCGCGAGGCCGGCGAAGAGCCCGAGCACCCCATAGCCCGCGCCCGCGACGACGGCGGCGATCCAGCGCTTCGCCGGATCGGGATGCGCGTCGGGCCCCGCGCAGAGGGCTGCGGTGATGGCGGCCAGGTTCACGGCGTGCCCGCCGAAGGGCGCGCCGATCAGGCTGAACAGACCTGTCCCCGCGAACAGCGGCCCCGGCGCCGGGCGGTAGCCGTTGGCGTTCAGCACCGCCATCCCGGGGATGTTCTGCGACGCCATGGTGACGATGAAGAGCGGCAGCGCGATGCCCATCACGGCCGGCAGGGTCAGCACGGGCATGGTCAGCACCGGCGCGGGCCAGGCCGCGGCGGCCCAGCCTTCCGGCAGCGTCACCGTCGCCACGATGACCGCGACCATCACCGCGACCGCCGCCGGTACCGCGAGCAGCCGATTGATCCGCGCCATCACCGCCCAGGCGACGACGATGGCGAGACCCGCCAGCGGCGCCTCGGCCACCGCCCGCGCGGGCGCGAGGCACAGCACGAGGAGAATCCCGGCCAGCATGGCATTCGCCAGGGCCGGCGGGATGCGCTGCACCCAGCGCCCGAGCGGCCGCCACAGTCCGGCCGCGACCAGCAGAACGCCGGTCAGCAGGAAGGCGCCTGTCGCGGCCGCGAATCCGCCCTCCACCGCGCCGGTCGTCGCCAGCAGCGCCGCACCCGGCGTGGACCAGGCCACGCTGATCGGCATGCGGCGGCTGAGGCTGAGCACGATGCCCGACAGCCCCATGCAGATCGACAGCGCC
>JAYRQX010000830.1:0-3018 GCA_041910415.1 Acetobacteraceae bacterium
CAGGCGACGGGCGGGGCGTGTCATGGGGCGGAGGTTCGGACGGGACGGGTGGCGCGCCAAGGGGGTACGCGCGGCGCCCGGCACAAAACGACGGGAATGCATTGCGGGAAGGAACGGAACAGCGATCGAGGAGCGATCGTGTCGGACGCCGCCGCACGAGGCCGCCCGCGATCCATCGGCGCATGACGCGGCGCCGGCGAGCGGGCGTGGCGCGGGTCAGGCCGCGATGCCGAGCAGGCGCCGCAACTCGCCCTCCGGCTCGATCAGATCGGCGATGGTCGTTTCGTCGAGCACGGCCAGGAAGGCCGCACGCGCCTTGTGGAGCGTGTGCTTCAGCCGGCAGGCCGGTTGCAGGACGCAGGGGCCGCTGCCGAAGCAGGGGACGAGTTCCATGTCCGGCTCCATGCTGCGCACGGCCTGTCCGGCCGTGATCTCCGATGCCGGCCGGGCGAGGGCGAGCCCGCCGCCGCGCCCCCGCAGCGTCTTCAGCAGCCCGGCCTGGCCCAGCAGATGCGCGACCTTCATCAGATGGTTCTCGGAAACCCGGTAGGCGGCCGCGACCTCGGCGATGGTCGCGCGCCCATCGGGCTTGAGGGCGAGATGCATGAGCATGCGAAGCGAGAAGTCGGTGAGGGTCGTCAGGCGCATGGTGAAAAGATGCACGGCGCATGTTGCTTTTCAAGCGCCGCTGCCTATAAGATGTATCAGAAATACCTCTTAAGGGGGCTCCGCCATGCTGCTCCGCCTGTTCCTGCTGCCCGGCAACCTCACGAGCAATGCGCTCGGCGTCGACGATCCCGAGAGCCGGACCATGCTGCGGACCCTCGTGAACATGCTGGTCTGGAATTTCGTGGCCATTCTTGGCGTCGTCTATTTCTACTGAGGGTCCACCCATGCGACTGGCCGAAGACCTGACCGACCTCACCGAGGACGACATCGCGCGCCTGGTGGACACCTTCTACGACCGCATCCGTGCGCACCCGACGCTCGGCCCCGTCTTCCACAATGCGATCGGGGAGGGCGAGGCGGAATGGGATGAGCATCTCGCGAAGCTCCGTCGCTTCTGGTCGGCGATCATGTTCCGCAACGGCGCCTATCAGGGCGATCCCTTCTCGGCGCATCTGAAGCTGCCGGACCTGCGACCGGAGATGTTCGCGACGTGGCTCACGCTGTTCGACGCGACGGCCGGGGAGCTGTTCGAACCCGAACTCGCCGCCGCCTTCAGCGAACGCGCGCACCGCATCGCCCGCAGCCTGCGGATGGGAATTTTCGAGCGTCTGCCCGCCCGAACCGGCTAGCCGCCGCGGCGCCAGGCCAGCGGCGACTGGCCGAACGCGGCGCGGAACTGCGCGTTGAAGGTCGAGAGATCCCCGAAGCCGCAATCGAAGGCGATGTCGGCGATGCGCCCCTGCGTGCGACGCAGCCGCGATGCCGCGCGGCGCAGGCGCAGATCCAGCAGGTAGCGATGGGGCGTGCGGCCCGTCACGGCGCGGAAGCGGCGGAGGAAGTGGTAGCGGCTCATCGCCGCCGCGGCCGCCAGCGCATCGAGATCCAGCGCGTCCTCGGACCGCGCCTCGATCAGCCGCAGCGCGCGGGTCACGCGGCGTTCGTCGGCGGCGGGGCAGGGCTCGCAGCGGAGCGCGGAGCCCGTGCTCGCCGCGATCACCTGCTCGGCGGCGGTCAGCGCGAGCTCGTCGGGCGGCATCGCCACGCGCCCGGCGGCAGCCTCCTCCAGCGCGAGCAGCAGGCGCGCGGTGTGCGCGCCGGAGGGCAGCATGGGAGCGCCGAAGCGGTAGTGCGCGGTGCCGGCGACGAAGGCCGCGATCTCCTCGAACAACGCCGGGGAGATCTGCACGGCGATGCAGCGGTCGCCCGCCGCGTGCTCATGCCCGCATTCGTAGCAGGCGCCCGCATTGCCCAGCATGACCGCGCCCGGATGCAGCAGCGCACGCCCCGTGCCTGAGCGATAGCCGAAGCTGCCGCCGAGCACGACACCAATACCAAAATCCTCGTGCCGCTCCTCGAACCGCGGGTCGGCGGGGCCGGCGCGGCAGACGACCTCGCTGATGCGCCAGCCATGGCCCTGGCCGATCAGGCGCGTCGTCAGCGGGGGCGGGGGCTCGGTCTCCATCGCGATGACAATAGCAATATTCCCCAAGCCCGTCCGCGCCGCGCCGCGCAAGGTGAGCGCATCGCATCACGGGAGTTCAGCCACATGATCAACCACCTGTCCTTCGGCGTGCGCGACATCGCGCGCACGAAGCGATTCTACGACGCGGCGCTGGCGCCGCTCGGCTATCACTGCCTCAGCGAAGGGGCAGGCTCGCTCGGCTATGGCGCGAAGGATGTCGTGCTCTGGATCAGCCAGACCGACCATCCCGTGAAGGCCGACATGCGCTCCGGCCTGCATGTCTGCTTCGATGCGCCGAGCCGGAAGGCGGTGGAGGCCTTCCACAAGGCGGCGCTGGAGACGGGCGGCAAGGACAATGGCGCGCCCGGGCTGCGTGCCGACTACAGCCCGACCTACTATGCGGCCTTCGCCATCGATCCGGACGGCTACCGGATCGAGGCCTATTGCGGAAAGGCCTGAGGCTTCGGGGCCGCCGCGGTCATTTCCGCGGCGGCATCGCCTCCACGGGGCCGCCGGCCTGCTTCCAGCCATTGATGCCGCCGCCGACATGGGCGACGCGATCGAGCCCCATCTCCTGCGCCGTGCGGGCCGAGAGCGCCGAGCGCCAGCCGCTCGCGCAATAGAAGACGAAGCGCTTGGCTTCCGCGAAGACCGGCTTGTGATAGGGGCTTTCGGGGTCGAGCCAGAATTCCAGCATGCCGCGCGGGCAGTGGAAGGATCCGGGGATGCGGCCTTCGCGTTCGAGTTCGCGCGGGTCGCGCAGGTCCACGAAGACGACGTCCGGACTGCCCTGCAACGCGATGGCGGCGTCCGCCGGCACCGTTTCGACCAGCGCGTTCGCTTCCTCGAGCAGCGCCTTGTAGCCCTTTTTCATCGTCGGTCCTTGG
>JAYRQX010000831.1:0-7907 GCA_041910415.1 Acetobacteraceae bacterium
CCAGGCGCTGGTGCGCGACCTGGTGGCCGGTCCTGGCTGCGTGCTGCTCTGTGGCCGCTACGAAGGCATCGACCAGCGTGTCATCGAGGCACGCGGCATGATGGAAGTGTCCATCGGCGACTATGTGCTGTCGGGCGGCGAGCCCGGCGCGCTGGTGCTGCTGGATGCCTGTGTGCGGCTGCTGCCGGGCGTCATGGGCGCCTCGGCCAGTGCGGAGGAGGAAAGCCACGGTCCGGACGGGCTGCTGGAATACCCCCACTACACGCGGCCGGCGGACTGGAACGGCCGCGCGGTGCCGCCGGTGCTGCTCTCCGGCAACCACGCCGAGGTCGCGGCCTGGCGCCGTGCCGAGAGCGAACGGATCACGAGGGAACGCCGCCCCGATCTTTGGGCGCGGCACGAATGCAAACGCGCGGGAGCCGAGGCCATGGACGGCCGTCCGGCTGCCGCCTAAAGGATCGAGAGAAAGGACAACGACGATGAACCTGCTGCAGCAGTTCGAGGCCGACCAGATGGCGCGCCTCGCCGCCGCCCGCGCGACGCCGGACTTCGCGCCGGGCGACACGGTGCGCGTGATGGTGAAGGTGGTCGAAGGCGAGCGCATCCGCACCCAGGCCTAGGAAGGCGTGTGCATCGCGCGGTCCAACAAGGGCGTGAACAGCAACTTCACGGTCCGCAAGATCTCCTACGGCGAGGGCGTGGAGCGCGTCTTCCCGCTGTACTCTCCGAACGTGGCGGAGATCCAGGTGATGCGCCGCGGCCGCGTGCGGCGCGCGAAGCTCTACTACCTGCGTGGCCGCACCGGTAAGTCCGCGCGCATCGCCGAGAAGCTGGGCCAGAAGCCGTCGGCGGCGACGGCGGCTGCTCCGGCCGGGGCTGCTGCGCCGGCCACCGAGGGCTGAGCAGGACGACGACCCCCGGGCGCGGTCCGCGCCCGGGACTGTGTGGGTGAACGGGAAACCGAGGAAACAGGATGTCAGGCCAGAAGCCGCGTACGCTGTTCGACAAGATCTGGGACGCGCATGTCGTCGACACGCTTCCGGATGGCACCGCGCTTCTCTACATCGACCTCCACCTCACCCATGAAGTGACGACGCCGCAGGCCTTCGACGGGCTGCGCCAGGCCGGCCGCAGGATTCGCCGGCCCGATGCGACGCTCGGCGTCATCGACCACAACATCGCCACCGACAGCTCGCGCTACACGGGGATCGTCGATCCCGAGAGCGCACTGCAGGTTGCGACCCTCGAGAAGAACGCCGCCGAGTTCGGCATGCCGCTGATCCCGCTGCTCGATGAGCGGCAGGGCATCGTGCACGTGATCGGGCCGGAGCTCGGCCGTTCGCTTCCCGGCATGACGATCGTCTGCGGCGACAGCCACACCTCCACGCACGGCGCCATGGGCGCGCTGGCCTTCGGCATCGGTACCTCGGAGGTCGAGCATGTGCTCGCGACCCAGACGCTGCTGCAGAAGCCGGCCAGGAACATGCGGATCAGCGTCGATGGCAACCTGGCCGTCGGCTGCGACGCCAAGGACATCGTGCTGGCGATCATCGGCAAGATCGGCACCGCGGGCGGCACGGGGCATGTCGTCGAATACGCCGGTGATGCGATCCGCGCGCTCGACATGGCCGGCCGCATGACGGTCTGCAACATGACGATCGAAGGCGGCGCGCGGGCTGGCATGGTCGCGCCCGACCAGACCACCTTCGACTATATCGCGAAGACGCCCGACGGCCCGAAGGGCGCGGCGTTCCAGCGCGCGTTGACGTGGTGGAAGTCCCTGCCCTCCGATGCCGGCGCGCATTTCGACAGCGAGATCAAGCTCGATGCGCACAGCATCGCGCCACAGGTGACCTGGGGCACGAACCCCGAAGCGGTGCTGCCGATCACGGGCGTCGTGCCTAACCCGGAAGCGGAGACGGACGAGGCGAAGCGCGAGCAGATGCGCCGCATGGTCCAGTACATGGGCCTGACGCCCGGCCAGAAGCTGACGGACCTGAAGGTCGATGTCGTCTTCATCGGTTCCTGCACCAACAGCCGCATCGAGGACATCCGCGCCGCCGCCGCCATCGCGAAGGGGCGCAAGGTTGCCGACCATGTGCGTGCGCTGGTCGTGCCGGGCTCGGGCCTGGTCAAGAAGCAGGCGGAGGCCGAAGGGCTCGACCGCATCCTCACCGAAGCGGGCTTCGAGTGGCGCGAGGCCGGCTGCTCCATGTGCCTCGGCATGAACCCGGACAAGCTGACGCCGGGCCAGCGTTCGGCCAGCACGTCCAACCGGAATTTCGAGGGCCGCCAGGGCCCCGGCGGTCGCACGCATCTCGTTGGCCCGTCGATGGCAGCCGCGGCGGCCATCGCCGGCCATCTTGCCGATGTGCGCGACTACCAGCCGAAGGAGGGTGTGTGATGCAGGCCTTCACCAAGCTGACGGGCGTCGCCGCGCCCTTGCCCAAGGCGAATGTGGACACCGACCAGATCATCCCGGCGCGCTTCCTGAAGTCCATCTCGCGCCTCGGCTTCGGCAAGAATCTTTTTGCGAATTTCCGCTACCGGGAGGACGGGTCGGAGAACCCCGACTTCGTCCTGAACCAGGAGCCCTATCGGAAGGCCGAGGTGCTGATCGCCTTCGAGAATTTCGGCTGTGGTTCGTCGCGCGAACACGCCCCCTGGGCGCTGCTGGATTTCGGCATCCGTTGCGTCATCGCGCCGGATTTCGCGGACATCTTCCACAACAACTGCTTCAAGAACGGCGTGCTGCCCGTCCGGCTGCCGCGCGAGGTCTGCGAGAAGCTCATCGAGGACGCGAAGATGGGGCCGAACGCCCGCGTCACCGTGGACCTGGAACGCGAGGTGGTGGTGCGCCCGAACGGGGAGGAGATCCCCTTCAAGATCGACCCGCTGCGTCGGCATCTCCTGCTTAACGGGCTCGACGACATCGGCCAGACCCTCCAGCACGCGCCGGCCATCGACAGCTTCGAAGCAAGGCAGAAGGCGGCGCAGCCCTGGCTTTACCACGGCTGATCGCGCGGCGATCCAGAGAGAGACGTCCAGACAATGGCTTCCAACAAGAAAATGCTTGTCCTGCCCGGTGATGGCATCGGGCCGGAGGTCGTGCGTGAGGTCATGCGCGTCGTCGATTGGATGGCGCGCCGCCGTGCGGTGAACTTCGACATCAGCGAAGGTATCGTGGGCGGCGCGGCCATCGAGGCGGTCGGCACGCCCTGCCCGGACGGGACGGTGGAGAAGGCCCTTGCGGCCGACGCGGTCCTGTTTGGCAGCGTCGGCGGCCCGAAATGGGACGGCCTGCCCTTCGACCAGCGTCCGGAACTCGGCATCCTGCGGCTCCGCAAGGACCTGCAGCTTTTCGCGAATCTTCGCCCCGCCGTCGTGCTGGACCCGCTGGTGGATGCATCCTCGCTCAAACCCGACATCGTGCGCGGCGTGGACATCATGGTCGTCCGCGAATCGACGGGCGGCGTCTATTTCGGCGAGCCGCGTGGCGTGGAAACGCTGCCCGACGGCAAGCGCCGCGGCTTCGATACCGATGTCTACCATGAGGACGAGATCGCCCGCGTCGCGCGCATCGGCTTCGACCTCGCGCGCAAGCGCCGCGGGAAGCTGACGAGCGTCGAGAAGGCGAACGTGATGCAGTCCGGCCGCCTGTGGCGCGCCGTGGTGGGCGAGGTCCACAAGGCCGAGTACCCGGATGTCGAGCTCGAGAACATGTATGCGGACAACTGCGCCATGCAGCTCTGCTCGCGCCCGAAGCAGTTCGACGTCATCCTCGGCAGCAACCTGTTCGGCGACGTGCTGTCCGATCTGGCGGCGGCGCTGACGGGCTCGCTCGGCATGCTGCCCTCCGCGACGCTCGGCGCTGTCGATCCGGCGACCGGCAAGCGCAATGCGCTCTACGAACCGATCCATGGTTCGGCGCCTGATATCGCGGGCAAGGGCATCGCCAATCCCTGCGCGCAGATCCTCTCCTTCGCCATGCTGCTGCGCTGGTCCTTCGGCCTCGAGGAGGATGCGAAGCTGATCGAGACGGCGATCGAGCGTGTGCTGGCCGGCGGGCTCCGCACCGCTGACATCATGGTCCCCGGCATGGCGCGCATCGGCACATCCGTGATGGGTGAATCGATCGTGCGGGAGCTCGACAAGCTCGCGGCCTGAGGCGGCGAATTCATCCATTGCATCACGCAGCGGGGGCTTGCATGAGGCGGACGCCTCGGCTATCTCCCGCGGCCTCGACTGGGCGCCCGTAGCTCAACTGGATAGAGCACCAGACTACGGATCTGGGGGTTAGGAGTTCGAATCTTCTCGGGCGCGCCAGCCGTTCCTTCCGCATCGGCCCTTCACGGCACCTTTCCGGTTGCCGATCCGGATTGCCACACCGCAACATGGTTCCGTCACACGTCGCAGCGGGGCGAGCCATGCGCGAAATCAACCTGAATGTCAGTGCGGACCGATCGCACGTCACCGTCTCCCTGCGGCCCGGCACGCTGGAGTTCGATGCGGAGCAATTGGAGGGCCTGATCAAGGCTCTCATGGCGGTCCGTGCGCGCCTGGAGCCCGCCATACCGCAGGCCGATCCCGGTGCCGGCACGCAGGTGCTGGTCGCCGAAGGCATGCGCTGGTGCATCGGCCCGGCGCCCGGTGCAGGGCCCAAGGGCCTTCGCCTCGGCATTCTCCATCCCGGCCTTGGATGGCTCGGGCTCGAGACGGAGGCGCGGCCTCTGGTCGCCGCGATCGAGGTTGCGCTGCGAGCCGGGCGACAGGCGATCAACTGACCGGCGCGGGGCGCGACGACAGCGCAAGCCGCTCGCCTCGGCTCGCGGAGTCCACGCGAGCATTCTTGTCTCGGGATCTGCTCTACGGCGTGACGCGGCGCGACCGGCCTTCGGCACGGGCGTCGATGCGGCCGGCGTGCCGGATGTTCTCCGCGGCCACGTTCACGAGCAGAGGTCCGCCGGACGAATCAACGATCACGCGACCCTGCCGCAGCATCGCGTAGCCATCGCCGCCATTGAACAGATAGTCGGTCGTGGCGAGGCGATAGCGCCGCGCCGGATCGAGCGGCAGGCCGCCGACGGTCATCTCCTGCACCCGCTGCCCGGCCGGCGCGGAGGGATCGAAGGTGAAGGCCATGCCGGAAATCTGCGGGTAGCGCCCGGCGGCGTGCTCCACTTCCGACAGCCCGTGCTCGATCACGTTCAACAGCTCCGCGCCCGTCATCTCCAGCAGCATGACCGTGTTCCCGAAAGGCATCTCCGTCAGCAGGTCGCGCCGCGTGAAGGCATGGCCGGCAGGATATTGCCGGTTGCCGCGCAGCCCCCCGCCGTTGATCAGCGCGGCGTCGGCCGCGAAATGCGCGCGCAGCGCGTCGGCGATCAGGTTGCCGATGGCGGCCTCGCGCGTCCTCACGACCGATGTGCGGCTGTCCAGCGGTGCGGCCAGCGGCGCGAGCGGCGCGCCCAGCATGGCGTCGAGATCCGCCTCGATCCGCGCGACGATCGGCGCGATGGCCGGCGATGGCGCCGTTCCGACATTGGGCACGAAGCGCCAGCCGAGGCTCCTGACCTGGGCAGGCCGCCCGTTGGCGGGCCGTTCGATCTCCATCTCGATCACCGCGAGCCATTGCGCATCCTGGCCCGCCTTCACGATCAGGGCGCCGCCTTCCAGGATCGAATAGACGTCATGGTCGTGCCCGCCGAGGACCAGGCTGATGCCGGGGATCTCGCGCGCGATGCGGCGGTCGTCCTCGAGGTCCAGATGCGTCAGCGCGATCACGAGGTCCGCCCCCTGGCGCTGCAGCGCAGCGATGCCGGCGCGCAGCGCCGCGGCAGGCGGCGTGAAGGTGATCCCCTCGGTGCGCGCGAGTTCGGCGGTATCGGGCGTCAGCACGCCCAGGAAGCCGATGCGCAGCCCGGCGATCTCGCGCAGCACGCTGGAGACGGCGCCCCCGAAGGGGTGGCCATCCGTGCCCAGGACATTGGTGCCAAGCCAGGGAAAGCGGGATTGGGCAATCCGTTCGGCGGCGACCTGCGGGCCGAAATCGAACTCATGGTTGCCGAGCACCGCCAGGTCGAGCCCTAGCGCATTGAACAGTTCGATCATGTGCGCGCCGCGCGTGACCGACGAGGCGAGCGAGGGCGAGATCAGATCGCCGCCCAGGGTGAAGATGACCGGCCCCTGCGCCGCCGCCCGTTCGCGTTCGACCAGCGTGCCGAGTTCGGCCAGCCCGCCGCGCCCGTCCCGTGGCGCGTGCTGGTAGATGTCGTTCACGTGGAGGAAGGTGAGGCGGACCGTCTCGGCCGCCGCGCCGGATGCGAGGAGAACCGCGAGGGCAAGGGCGCAGAGCGCACCGCCAAGGCCGCGGCGACCCATGCGGATGGTCTCGAGCAGCACGTCCTGTCCCCCAATCCTCGTCGGCGCGACTCTAGACCATTTCCCGACGGCTGTTGCTCATGGGAATCGTCCCAGCCATGTCGCCGAGCGAGCATCGCAACCGGCCCGGGTGGGACGCCCGAGCGGGATCTCCTGCAGCATGGCGCCCGGCGCGCCGGACGCACCGATGCCATGCCGCACCGGACCGGCCATGGCGGACGGACCCGGGCCCCCTCCACCGATGGGCAGGGTTGGTGCACACTGTCCCCGAAGCACAGACCCACGGGTGGGACGTCCATGACAACTGGTGAACGACGCGCGGCCTTCCGCGCGATCCTGGCGGGCAATGCCTGTGTCCATCCGGCCTCGGTGCACGACCCGATCGCCGGGCGCATCGCGACCGACCTCGGCTTCGAACTGGCGATGTATGCGGGCTCGGTGGCCTCGCTCACCGTGCTCGGCGCTCCGGACCTGATCGTGCTGACGCTGTCGGAGTTCGCCGACCAGGCGCGGCGCATCTGCCGTGGCGGCGCCCCGCCGCTGCTCTGCGACGCGGATCACGGCTACGGCAATGCCTTGAACGTCATGCGCACGGTGCAGGAACTCGAGACGGCGGGCGTCGCCGCGCTGACCATCGAGGACACGGACCTGCCGCGCGGCCATGGCGTGGGCGAGCCCGGCCTGCTGAGCCTGGAGGCTGGCCTCGGCAAGATGCGCGCGGCGGTCGCGGCGCGCGAGGATGAGCGGCTGGTCGTCGTCGCGCGCACCAGCGCGCTCAACCTGGTCGGGCTGGACGAGGCGGTGCGCCGCGCGAGGGCTTATGCCCGTTGCGGCACGGACGCGCTGTTCTTCACGGGTGTCTCCGATTGGGAGCAGTTGGCGGCGCTGCAGGCGGTCTCGGAAGGGATGCCGATCATCCTGGGCGGCACGCCGGCCAACATGGCCGACAAGGCGAAGCTCGCCGCGCATGGCGTGCGCGTCGCGCTGCAGGGCCACCAGCCCTTCGCCGCTGCGGTCGCGGCCATCCACGCCACGCTCAAGGCGCTGCGCGACGGCACGGCGCCCGCCGATCTGAAGGGCGTCGCGCCCGCATCGCTGATGAAGCAGGTCACGCGCGAATCCGAGTACGCGCAGTGGACCAAGGATTTTCTGTGAATCGCCGCCCGCCCGGAGCCCGTTGACCGATGTCCGATCTGATCGATCCCAACCATCTCGCCACGCTGCAGGACAAGTACCTCGTTCTCCATGAATTCGTGCGGGAGGCGAAGAACCGCCTCGACGCCAATATCTGGGACTACCTGACCGGCGCGACCGAGACCGAGACCACCATGCGCCGCAACCGCATGGGGATCGACTGCCTGGCCTTCCGCCCCCGCGTGCTGCGCGATGTCTCGAAGATCGACACGACGCACAAGGCCTTCGGCCGCGATGTCCGCCTGCCGGTGCTGCTTGCGCCGGTGGGTGGCCTGGAATCCATCGCGGCCGGCGGCAACGGCGCGGCCACGGCGGGGCCGGGGGCCAGCGCC
>JAYRQX010000832.1:0-1557 GCA_041910415.1 Acetobacteraceae bacterium
CCGCCGCTGTCAGCCCGGCGGATGCACCAGCCAGGCTTCCAGCAGCAGAACCAGCGGCCAGCCAAGGGCCAGCGCGGCGAGCGGCAGGGCGACGCCGATCGCCGGGCGCGCGGCCGGTCGGTCCTTCGCCAGCGCGACAACCAGCGCGACGGCGTTCCAGAGGAAGAAGGGCGCCGTCCCGATCGCCCAGAACGCGATCCCGACCATGATGCCCACCCCCATGCGCGCGATGTCGGGCGCAAGGAACTGCGTCTGGTGCAGGACGCCGTAGCCGATGCAGGCGACGACGAAGACGCAGTACAGGACATTGCGCAGGCCGAAGCGCGGGAAGCGGAGGGCGGGCGGCAGGCCGGTCATCCCGGCAGCGAAACACGTCCCGCGGTGACCCGCCAGCCGAGCAGCCCCGCCGCCACCAGCAGCGCCGAGGCGATCAGCATCGGCAGCCCCGGCAGGCCCAGCCACGACCAGTCGCCGATCGCGAGCGCCAGCGCCGTGGTGAAGAGCCCCGGTCCGAGCAGCCCGGCGATGCCCTGCAGGCTGCTCGTCGCGCCCTGCAGCCGGCCCTGCTCCTCGGCCGGCACGCGCTGCGACAACAGCGAGTGCATGGCGGGCCCGCCGAGGCCCCAGAGCGCCATCAGCGGCACGGAGGCGAAATACCAGAACGCGGTCGGCGCGAAGCCATAGCCCAGGAATCCCAGCGCGCCGGCGCCGAGGCCGCACAGCATGGCGCGCCGTTCGCCGAATCGCTTCACGAAGGGGCCGACCAGCACGCCCTGCACCAGCGCGGAACTCGCGCCGATGACGGCCAGCATCAGGCCGAGCGCCGTATCGGTCAGCCCGTAGCGGTGGCCGGCATAGAGGACGGCCGTGCTGGTGAGCGCGACATGGGCGAGCTGCCCCAGGAATTGCACGGCGGCGAGGCCCGGCAGGCCCGGACGCCCACGCAGCGCGGCGAGCGCGCCGATCGGGTTGGCGCGCTTCCAGCGGAAGGCGCCGCGCTTCTCGGGCGGCAGCGATTCCGGCAGCACCAGCCAGCCATAGAGCGCGTTCGCCAGCGCGAAGGCGCCTGCCATCCAGAAGGGCAGGCGCGGATCAATCCCGCCCAGCACGCCGCCGATGGCCGGGCCCAGGATGAAGCCCGCGCCGAAGGCGATGCCGAGCCGCCCGAAGCCCTGCGCGCGTTTCTCGGGCGGCACGACATCCGCGATATAGGCGAAGGCCGTGCTGATGCTGGCCGAGGTGATGCCCGAGATGACGCGGCCCGCGAACAGCCAGGCCAGGTTCGGCGCCAGCGCCATCAGCACGTAGTCGAGCCCGGTGCCGAGATTGGAGAGGATGACGACGCGCCGCCGCCCGAAGCGGTCCGACAGGCTGCCCATGATAGGCATGGCCAGCAGTTGCATCAGCGCCCAGGCGGTGCCGAAGACACCCAGCGCATGCGCCGCCGCCACCGTGTTCCCGCCCGACATGGATTCCACGAGCCGCGGCAGCACGGGCACGATGAGGCCGAGCGCCATCATGTCGAGGAAGACCGTGATCCAGATGAAGAGGAGCGCG
>JAYRQX010000833.1:0-3035 GCA_041910415.1 Acetobacteraceae bacterium
GCGCGCGGCGCGCGGAAGGCCACATCGCCAAGCGCGCTATGGTGCTGCACAGCTTCCACATGCGCGACGCCGGCGGGCCGATGGCCGAAGTGTGGGCGGAAGCCGCGGCGGCCGAGCGCGCGCCGATCCTGGATGCCAGCCTGTTCGGCGGTTTCGCCTGGGGCGACAGCCCCTATGCGGGACCGTCGGCCATGGTCTGGGCCGAGGATGCGGGGGCGGCGCGCGATCTGGCCGAGCGGCTCGCGGACTCCATCGCCGTACGCAAGGCGCGCTTCGCGGTCACGCTGCCCGACCCCGCGACCGCGCTGCGCCAGGCGCTGGATGCGCAGCCGGGCCTCGTCGCGCTGCTCGATCCTGCGGACAATCCGCTCTCCGGCGGCATCGCCGACACGCCGGGGCTGCTGCGCACCCTGCTGGAGGCGAAGCTCGACGTGCCCGCGGTCTTCGCCTTCCTGCACGACCCCGCGAGCGTCGCCGCCGCGAAGGAAGCCGGCGTCGGCGGCCGCACGCGCCGATGGCTCGGTGGGCAGATCACGGAACAATTCGGCAAGCCCGTGGTCGCGGAGGTCGCGGTCGAGCGCATCACCGATGGCCGCTTCGTCAATGACGGCCCGATGGAGCGCGGCGCGCCCGTGAATCTGGGCGCGACCTGCGTGCTGCGCCTCGGCCATCTCCGCATCATCTGCACGGAACGGAAGGAAGCCGCGGTGGACCCGGCATTCTTCCGCCTGCACGGCATCGACCTCGATGCCACGCGGCTGCTGGCCAACAAGGCCAAGAACCACTTCCGTGCGGCCTTCGCCGAACGCTGCGTCGCCATCGTGGAATGCGATGCGCCCGGCCCTGCGGCGCTCGACCTGGCCGCGCTGCCCTTCCGGCATGTGCCGCGGGAATGGCTGTAGACATTGCCCGGTCCCGTCCGCTGCCGCGACGTGGTTCTGAAGTGGTTCATTGCCCCTCCGCCCGACACTGGCATTCTGTGCCGCGAGGGAGATTGATTCGATGCGCTACGCCTTGGCCATTGTCATCGGCATCGCCGGCATACTGGGCATCATCGTCGGCATCGCCTGGGTCGCGGCTGTCCTGGGTGCACGCAAGGTGTTCGATCGGATCCTGGCATCCAGTGCGATCGACATTGTGAAGCTGACGGCGGCGGAGCTGATCGAGCGCGTCAAGAATCCGCTGCTGCAGCGAATCATCAACCATCGCACCGGCGCGATGGCGGGTGGAATGCTGGTGGATTTCGTGCGGGAAGACCTGTCTACCCGTCTTCGCATGGGCCTTGGCATCATCGGCGGGGGCGCGGCGGCGTTCATCCTCGCTTTCTTCGTGCCATTCTATTAGCGTCGGCCCCCGTGGCCGGTGCGCATCGCGCGGGCCATGCGCACGGAGAATCCAGACCGTGTCCCAGCCCGCGATCACCTTCAACGACGGCAGCGCCTATGAGAACGCGATGGGGGTCTGGAGCCGCATCGCCGGCGAGGATTTCCTGGCGTGGCTCGCCCCTGCCTCCGGCCTGCGCTGGGCGGATGTGGGCTGCGGCAACGGCGCCTTCACCGAGTTGCTGATGCAGCGCCACGCCCCGGCCGAGGTGCAGGGCATCGACCCCTCGGAAGGCCAGCTCGCCTTCGCCCGCACGCGCCCCGGCGCCGCGGGCGCGGTGTTCCGGCAGGGCGACGCGCAGGCCTTGCCGTTCGACGATGGCTGCTTCGACGCCGCGACGATGGCGCTGGTGCTGTTCTTCGTCCCCGATCCCGCCAAGGGTATCGCCGAGATGAAGCGCGTCGTGCGTCCGGGGGGCACCGTCGCGGCCTATGTCTGGGACATGCTGGGCGGCGGCTTTCCCTTCCATCCCATGCAGCAGGCGTTGCGCGCCATGGGGCATGTGCCACCGCTGCCGCCATCGGTCGGCGTCTCCCGCATGGACGCATTGCGGGATGCCTGGATCGATGGCGGCCTGCGCGACGTCGAGACGCGCCGGATCGAGGCGCGGCGGACCTATCCGAGCTTCGATGCCTTGTGGGACACGACCTCTCGCACCGGCAGCATCACCTCCGCGGTCGCACAGATGTCCGAAGTTCAGGTCACGGCGTTGAAGGACCGGTTGCGCGAGGCACTGCCCGCGGCGCCCGATGGCAGCATCACCTACGGCGCGGTCGCGAACGCCGTGAAGGGCGTCGTGCCGGCCTGATCGTCCACGAACGCTTGCCCCTTGCCGCTTTGGCTTGACGTAGATGGCGACGCCTGCAGACCGTTGCGATCCCGCATGGGAAGCCCCGCATGGCACGGACCATCCAACTCATCCTGTTCTGGGCGACCAACGGCGATGGTGCGTCGAGAGCCGCAGCCATGGCGCGCCGCTACCTCGAAGGTGCAAGCGATATCTTCGGGCGATGCGGTTTCGGCCTCGACTACATCCCCTTTGAAGGGCCCACCAACCTCTTCTGGCTGATCAACAAGGGTTTGGAGAGCACGCTGAACTTCCCGCCGCAGCCGCCCGGGCTCCGCGTGTCCTGGAGCCTGCCCGTCATATCCTTCACGGACATGCTCACGATTCGGCGCTATGGGCATGACCAGTTTCCGAATGACGATGGCCGCCTGCCGGTGATCTTCGCCTACCTTTCCGACACGCTCTATCGCGATGACAACCTCGAATCCGCGACGCTGTTCAAGGAGCTTTACGGCGTGACGATCTCGAAGGACCTCATCGACGAAAGCGTCTGGCCGCCCTTCGTCGTGATCAACACTGCGCGGGAGCACAAGCACCCGAACTCACTGGCGCATGAGATCGTGCATGCTGCCGGCCGACGGCACATCGAGGATCACGGAGAGGCGCCCGACAAGAACAGGTTGATGAGCCGTGAGCCCGGCGCGGGCAAGACGCTGTCCAAGACTGAGCAGCGCGAGCTTGCGAAGGCGTATTTCGTGCGGAAATCCTGACGCCCGAGCCGCGTATCAGGCGGCGGCGATGGTCTCGGCCGGGCCGTTCGGATTGCCCGATGTGGTTTCCCAGCCCAGCCCCACCAGCGCGATCC
>JAYRQX010000834.1:0-4863 GCA_041910415.1 Acetobacteraceae bacterium
ACCGCATCCCAGGCATCCGGCGCGCGATAGATGGCGCGGATCAGGCGGTTGCGGAGCTGGGCCTGGAACTCGTCGCTCGCATGCACCTTCACCAGCGCGGCGTTCACGCGCTGCTGAATCTCCTGCGGCAGGGCGCGCGGCCCCGCGAGCCCATGCGCCACGCTGAAGGTCCAGTTGCTGTTTGTGGCTTCCTTCAGCGTCGGGATGTTTGGGAATTGCGGAATGCGGGCATCGGCCATGATGGCGATGGTACGCACGCGGTTGGCTTCCAGCAGCGCCCGCGCCTCGCCGATGGAGGCGGTGGAGAATTCGCTGCCGCCCGCCGCCACGTCCTGGTGGCCGAGCGTGCCGCCCTGCGAGGGCACCCAGATCACCGCGCGCGGATCGAAGCCCAGGCTGTCCATCATGCCGAGGAAGGCGACATGCCAGGAGACGCCCGGCGCGGCGCCCGTGCCGCGCAGGCGGCCAGGGTTCGCGCGGATTGCGTCCAGCAGCTTTTGGACGCTGTCGTAGGGGCTGTCGGGCTTCACGGTCACCGTCGCCGCGATCTCGTTGGTCTGCCCGATCTTCGCGAAGTCGCGATGCGTCAGGCGCGACTGCCCCAGCGGCACGTAGAAGGAGAGATCGTTCGTGATCATGCCCAGCGTGTAGCCATCGGGTGCGGCGCGCGCGATCGCCTCATGCCCCGTGATGCCGCCGCCGCCGGCGCGATTGACCACGTTGATCGTGCCGCCGATCTCGCGCTCCAGCATCGGCGCCAGCGTGCGCGCGACGATGTCCGTGCCGCCGCCCGCGGGATAGGGCACGATCAGCGTGATGGGGCGCTCCGGCCAGGCCGCGAAGGCGCGCGACGAGGCAAGGATCGCCGGTGCGGCGACGCCGGCGGCGATCAGGGTACGACGGTTCATTGGCGTTTCCTCCATGGCGTTCGTTCTACCGTGACGCAGTCTTGTCCTGTTCCGCCCGCAGCGCCCACAGCACGCTGTCGGTACGCGGCGCGATATCCGCCATGCGCAGCAGCGCGCCCGCGGCGACGGGCCGTACCAGGCGCTGGCCCACGGCCATGTAGTAGGGCAGCGGCGCTTCCGGTCCCGGCGCGGCAGCCGGCAGCAGCAGCGCTTCCAGCTGCGGCACGGCGTGGCGGTTGCCCTCGATGGCGAGCACCGTTCCCGCCGGCATGGCGATGCGCGCCCGTGCCGCGAGTTCCGTCCGCAGGGCGTAGTCGTCATCGAGGATCGAATGATCGATCCGCGCCGCGCCCAGCACCGAGATCGGCGCCTCGACGCCCAGCAGGTGCGACGGATTGTAGATCAGCGCCCGCCGCCGGTCCCGCGACACCGGGATGCCCTTGCCCGCGAAGAGCGCACCCGTTCGCTGGTCCGCGAGTTCCACCACGACGAAGACGCCGCCGGCAAAGCTCGCCTCGTCCGGCCGCCGCAGCACGTTGAAGACATCCAGCGCGCCGTTGCGCTCCAGCAGCCCGCCCGCGCTGCGGGGCGCATAGAGGTCCGGCAGTTCAATCGTATGCGCGAGCGGCGCATGGAAATCCGCGCGGTCCGGCAGGATGCCCGTCGCGTTCGCGACCAGCGCCATCTCACAGGAATCCGGCACGGTGCGTTGCGGCAGCGCGGCCAGCGCCGCGGCGCGTGCCGCGACGGTCGCTGCGCGGTCCTCGCCCAGCGCCCAGAGACCGGCGACCTGCGGTGCCGCAATGCGGCGTTCGAGCCAGGTGACATCACCGCTGTCGGGGTGGAACACATAATCGTATTCGCTGCTCTTCCCGGCGGCGACGATGGGAAGCCCCAGCAGCCGCGCCCAGGACACCAGCCCGATCAGCAGCGCGGGCTGGTCGCCATCGACCAGCGTGTAGGGCACGCCCGCCGCCCGCGCCCGCGCATACAGCGCGGGGCCCACGACACATTCCGCTTCCTTGCTCACCATCGCGACGCCGCGTCCCGCCGCGATGGCGGCGGCCGCATGCGCCGCGCCCGCTTCCGCATCGCCCGTTGCCTCCACGACGATGTCGCAGGGCAGCGCCAGCAGGTCATCCAGCCGGTCGCACAAAGCCAACTCGCCCGCATCCCACGCCGCCCGCGCCTCGGCCGGGCCGGCGCAGCGGCGATGCGGCACGCCTTCCGCCGCGAGCGTCATCGCCACGCGCGCGGGATCGCGATCCATCGCGGCTCTCACGGAAAGGCCGCGCATCCGGCGCGCCTGCGCGATCAGGGAGAGCCCGAATTCCCCCGCCCCGATCAGCGCCGCCGCAACGGGGTTTTCCATCGCCGGGCGAAACAGCGTGGTGAACTGCATGACTACTTCGCTGCCTTCTTCCGGCCGGGATGGTGGATGCGTCCGAGATGGGCCGCCATGGCTTCGGCCGCCGCCTCAGGGTCGCGCGACGCGATTGCGTCGAAAATCCTCTGATGGTCCTGCCAGCTGCGCCTGGCCGCGCCGGGCTTTTCCAGCGCCGGTCGCCGCAACTGCTGCGCGTGGCCATAGACTTCCAGCAGGAAGGCCGCGATCAGCCGGTTCCCCGCGGCGCGATGGATGCTCGCGTGGAACTCGGATCCGAAGATGTGGAAGCCCGCGGGATCGTCAATCGCGCGCCCCTGCTCCGCGATCAGGAAGCGCAGATGCGCAATCGCCGCGTCGTCGATCCGCGCTGCCGCCTTGCGCGCCGCCTCCACTTCCAGGAGCACGCGCGCCTGATGCACTTCTTCCTGCGTGTAGCGTGCGATGGGCGATGTCGCAGGCGCGATCAGCCATCCTTCCGGCCCCAGCACGCGCGACCGCGCGCCCTGCGCGACGCCAACCATGCCGCGCGCCGTCAGCGCCTGGATCGCGCCGCGCACCGTCTCGCGGCTCACTTCCAGCGCCTCGGCAAGATCCCGTTCGGATGGCAGCACGTCCCCCGGCCGCAGCTGTCCGGACGCGATCATGCCCGCGAGCCGATCGGTGATCTGCTCCCGCACCGTGCGTTTCGACAATCCGGCGCGAAGACCCGCGAGCGTGTCGTACATCCGTTCCCTCTTCCCCTAGCACCGCATGCTTCGCACATGCCCGTCAACTGGTCCGGTGGCTGGACCGGTTGACAAGCCCCGGCGCCAGGGGGCAGCCTTGGTCCGCCCCGGCGAAGACCGGGCCGCCAGGAGGAGACCACCATGCCGCGCATCACGCGCCGGGCGGCCCTTGCCGCCACGCTGCCTTCCGTCCTGACCATCCCGCGTGCGCATGCGCAGGCCCAATGGCAGCCGCAGCGCCCGGTGGAGTTCGTCGTCGCGGCCGGCCCCGGCGGCGGCACGGACCAGTTCGCGCGCATCGTCCAGAGCATCATCCAGCGCAACAACCTGCTGCGCGTGCCTGTGGTGGTGACCAACAAGGGCGGCGGCGCCGGCACCGAGGCCTTCGTCCACGGCCGCGCGTCCGGCGGCAATCCGCATGTCGTCGTCTTCGGCACGAACAATGTCTGGCTGATGCCGCTCGTCACCCGCGTCGGCTACAGCCTGGCGGATCTCCGCCCGATCGCCGCCATGGCGGCCGACGAGTTCATCCTGTGGACCCACACCGACGCGCCCTGGCGCAGCGCGCGCGACCTGATCGCCGCGGCGCGCGAACGCAACGGCGCCTTCCGCATGGGCGGCAGCCAGGCGCGCGACACCGACCACATCCTGACCAAGCAGATCGAGCGCGCGACGGGCGTGACCTTCACCTATGTTCCCTTCCGTTCGGGCGGGGAGGTCGCGATCCAGCTCGCCGGCGGCCATGTGGACGCCAACACCAACAACCCGCAGGAGAACGTCGCGCAATGGCGCGCCGGCCGCGTCCGCCCGCTCTGTGTCTTCAGCAGGGAGAGGCTCGCGCTGACCGACAAGGTGCAGGGCGACATGGGCTGGTCCGATATCCCGACCGCGCGCGAGGCCGGCATCGGCCCCGAGGAGTTCCGCATGCCGCGCACGGTCTGGCTGCCCGCGCGCACCAACGACGCACAGTTGGCCTTCTGGCGCGGCATCCTCGACCAGGTGCGCCAGACCGTCGAGTGGCGGGAATGGCTCGAACGCGGCAGCCAGTCCTCGATGTGGCTGACCGGTGCGGAGTTCGAGCGCTTCATCCGTGAGGACGAGGCGACGAACCGCCGCGATTTCGCGACGAACGGCTGGCTTGCCGAGTGACCGGGCGCCGCGCCGCCGAAACGGGCTTCGCGCTGCTCGCCGCTGGCTTCGGCCTGACGGTGCTGGCGGGCTCTCTGCAGCACGACACGGGCTGGGGGCCGACCGGCCCGGGTGCGGGCTACTTCCCCTTGCGCATCGGCGCGCTGCTGGCGGGCGTCGGGATCGTGCTGGCGGTCCGCCAGGCGATGGCGGGGCCTGATGGCGCGCTGCTCGTGCCCGGTGCCGCGCGGCGCGTGCTCGGGATGTTCGTGCCCACGGCGCTGTTCGGCATCGCGATGCCGTGGCTCGGCACCTACGTCCCGATGGCGCTCTACCTGCTGTGGATGGCGCGCGTCGTCGGCGGCCAGGGCTGGCTCGCCAGCATTGCCCTCGCGCTGCTCGCGCCGCCGGCCTTCTACTTTCTGTTCGAGACCTGGCTGATGGTGCCGCTGGCAAAAGGCCCCATCGAGGAAGCGCTGGGCATCTGGTGATGGAGAGCTGGCCCCTCCTGCATGGCTTCGAGGTCGCGCTGACGCTGCACCACATCGTGCTGATGTTTGCAGGCGTGCTGATCGGCATCCTGGTCGGCGTGCTGCCGGGACTGGGCGCGCCGAACGGCGTCGCGCTGCTGCTGCCGCTGACCTTCGCGATGGAGCCGGTCAGCGCCATCATCCTGCTGTCGTCCATGTATTGGGGGGCGCTGTTCGGCGGCTCC
>JAYRQX010000835.1:0-8908 GCA_041910415.1 Acetobacteraceae bacterium
CCCTGTTTCGGGTGTGCGGGATGTTGCGCCGGCGCCCGCCGCTCCGCCCCGCCGCGCGGGAGGCGTGGCGCCCGCGGCGGCGGCAGAACTCCTGCAACAGACGGCGGAGGTGGTGCGCGCGGCGCTGGGCGAGCCTTCGCTGCGCCGATCGGAAGGCCCGGCGGCCGAGATCTGGCTCTATGAGGCGCCGCGCTGCCGTCTCGACATCATTCTCTATCGCGACGCCAGCGGTCCCTTCCGGGTCGCGCATGCGCAGGCACGGTCGGCGGGAATGGCGCCGGTGACCGAGACGGAATGCCTTCGCGACATAGCGGGCGGCCGCGCGTCACCGCCCGCATCGCTGCCGCGCGCCTGACACCTCTTCGCGATCGGCCCGGGGCCAGGGCATAAGCGCGCGCATGAGCGCCTGGCTCGACGCTTTCGTACCTGCCTTCGGGATGCTCGCGCTCGGTGCGCTGCTGAAGCGCGTGCTGCTGCCCGACGACCGCGTCTGGGCGGGGATGGAGCGGCTGATCTACTGGGTGCTGCTGCCCTCGCTGATCACGGCGGCGCTGGCGCAGGTGGATCTGGCGACGCTGCCGCTTGGGCGGATCGTGGTCGTGATCTGGGGCGCGCTCGGCATCGGGACGGGGCTGGCGCTGCTGCTCGCGCGGGTCATGCGGCAGGATCATGGGGCGATGACCTCGGTGCTGATGGGTGGCATCCGCTTCAACAACCTGGTGGGCTTCGCCGTCGCCGGCGCGCTGTTCGGGCAGGACGGGATCATCATGGCGGCGGTCGCCACGGGCGTGATCGTGCCCTTCGTGCAACTGGTCACCACCGCGGCCTTCGCGATCGGCGGCCGCGGGCCCGGCTTCCGGCCGCGTCATGTCGTGAAGCAGATCGCGCTGAATCCGCTGATCAGCGCCTGCATCATCGGCTTCGCGGTGGCGGCGCTCGGTGGCCTGCCGCCGGGGATCGGCCCGACCGTCCAGGCGCTGGGGCGGGCCTCGGTCGCGCTCGGGCTGCTCTGCGTCGGTGCGGCGCTGACGGTGGACAGTTTTTCTGATCGTCCCTTCCTGCAATTCCTGACCGGCTTCCAGAAGCTGATGATCATGCCGGCGCTGACGCTCGGCCTGTGCTGGCTGCTGGGACTGGAGGGGCTGACGGTGACGATCGCCGTCATGTTCATGGCGCTGCCGACAGCGGCCACGTCCTATGTGATGTCGCGCGCCATGGGCGGGGACGCGCCGCTGATGGCGGCGATCACGACGACGGAACACATCGCGGCGGTGGTGACGCTGCCCTTCTGGATCCTGTGGCTGGGACTGTAGGTCACGCCACCTCGAACAACCCTGCAGCCCCCATGCCGCCGCCGACGCACATCGTCACGACGACATACTTCGCGCCGCGGCGCTTGCCCTCGATCAGCGCATGCCCGGCCATGCGCGCGCCCGACATGCCATAGGGATGGCCGATGGCGATCGCGCCGCCATCGACGTTGAGCAACTCATCCGGAATCCCGAGCCTGTCGCGGCAGTAGAGCACCTGGCACGCAAAAGCCTCGTTCAGCTCCCACAGCCCGATGTCCTCGACCTTGAGCCCGTGCTGCTTCAACAGCTTCGGCACGGCGAAGACCGGCCCGATGCCCATCTCCCCGGGATCGCAGCCGGCGACGGCCATGCCGCGATAGATGCCGAGCGGCTGCAGCCCGCGCTTCGACGCCTCGGCCTCCTCCATCAGCACGGCGGCCGAAGCCCCGTCGGAGAGTTGCGAGGCGTTGCCGGCGGTGATGAACTTCCCTTCCTTCACGCGCATCCCGTCCTTGAAGACGGGCTTGAGCGATTGCAGCCCTTCCAGCGTCGTGTCGGCGCGGTTGCCTTCGTCGCGCTTCAGCGTGGTGGGCACGTCCCTCACTTCGCCGGTCGCCTTGTCCGCGACCTTCATCACGGAGGCCATCGGCACGATCTCATCGTCGAAGGCGCCGCGCGCCTGCGCCGCCGCCGTGCGTTGCTGCGAGCGCAACGCGTATTCGTCCTGGCGGTCGCGTGAGACGCCGTAGCGGTCGGCGACCACCTCCGCCGTCTCCAGCATGGACATGTAGAGCTGCGGCACATGCGCCACGAGCGCGGGGTCCGCACGGCGATACCAATTCGCCTTGTCGTTCTGCACGAGGGAGATGGATTCCAGGCCACCGCCCACCGCGATCTGCATGCCATCGTGAAGAATCTGCTTTGCCGCCGTGGCGATCGCCATGAGCCCGGAGGAGCACTGCCGGTCCACGCTCATGCCGGACACGGTCTCGGGCAGCCCTGCCGCCAGCGCGCATTGCCGCGCGACATTCGATCCCTGGCTGCCCTGCTGCAACGCCGCGCCCATGATCACGTCCTCGACCTCGGCCGGGTCGATGCCGGCGCGCTTCACGGCCTGCGCGATCGCGTGCCCGCCGAGGGACTGCGCATTGGTGTCGTTGAAGGCGCCCCGATAGGCGCGCCCGATCGGCGTGCGCGCGGTGGAAACGATAACCGCCGTCCTCATTTTCTTCTCGTTCGCCTCCCGTTGGTCGGCGCGTCAATTCGCGCCGAGGATCTTCCATACGCCGTCTGCGGCCAGCACCTGCCTGTCGCCGACACGCAGGATGCCGCGGATGAACACGAGCGAGCGGGTGATTCGGATCACCTCCGCGTCGCATTCGAGGAACTCGCCGGGCTTCACCGCGCCGATGAACATGGTGTTGAGCTGCGCCGTCGCGCCGCGGCGCTTGCCGAGCGATTCATACACCGTGCTGCCGAGCGCCTGGTCCATGAAAGTGACCAGCATGCCGCCATGGATCACGCCGTTGATGTTGGCGTGGCGGTCATCGGTCTGGAAGCCGTAGACATAGCCCTTGTCGGTCCTGCGCCGGACATAGGGACCGATGAATTCGGTCACGTCGCCCATGCGCAGCGGGTGCCAGACCTCCTTGTCGATCGCGCTCTCGCTCACTGGTCGAGCCGGATGCCGAGCTCGCGGATCAGCGGGCGCCATTCCGTGTTCTCGCGCTGCACGAAGGCGTTGAACTCAGCGGGCGTCAGCGCCGGCGTCTCGATGCCCAGGTCGCGCGTGCGCGCGGAAATTTCGGACGAGGCCATGGCGCGGTTCAGCTCCTCGTTCACGCGCTGCACCAGGGGAGCCGGGGTGCCCGCGGGAACGCTGATCCCCTGCCAGCCATAGGCGACGGCCTGCGGGTGGCCGAGTTCCCGCAGCGTCGGCACGCTGGGCGCCTGTTCGCTCCGTGTCTCGCTGAAGACGCAGAGCGTCTTCACGCGCGGGGAGCGGATGAAGGGGATGCCCGTCGCGCAGTCGATCACGACGGAATCGACATTGCCCGACAGCAGATCCTGCATGGCCGCGGGGCCGCCGCGGTAAGGCACGTGCTCGGCCGCGAGCCCCGTGCGGCGCTTGACCATCTCCATCGCCAGGTGGTGCGGGGAAGCAACGGCCGGCGTGCCATAGGTGGGCGCGCGGCTGCGCGACGCCGCCAGGAATTCCGCGAAGCTGTTGGACGGATTGTCGGGGCGCACCACGATGAACAGCGGAAAGCGCCCGATGAAGCCGACATTGGAAAAATCGCGGTCGGGATCGTAGGGCAGGCGCGAATAGAGCGCGGGATTGTAGACGAGGATGCCGTTGTCCACATGCATCCAGGTGTAGCCATCGGCCGGCGCGCGCGCGACGATCTCGCTGGCCAGCACCGCACCGCCGCCAGGGCGGTTCTCCACCACCACCTGCTGGCCGAGGCGCGGGGCCATCTGGCCCGCGATCAGGCGCGAGAAAGTGTCGGATGCGCCGCCCGGCGGATAGCCGACGACCCAGCGCACCGACCGGTCCGGCCAGGCGCCCTGCGCCCTTGCGCTGCCCGCCATCGCAGCACCCGCGGCACTTCCCAGAAACAGCCTGCGTCCGAACATCCGTCGCGTCCCTCCGTCCGCGCCCATTGTGGCGCCCGCGCGGGCGTGGCGCAAAGGGGGCGCCCCTGGCCAGCAGCCGCGCGCCATGCTGGCATGCGGGCAGGAGGAAGCACCGTGCCGTCACGCCGCGCCCTGATCGCTGCCCTTGGTCTCCCCGCTGCGCCGGCGGCGCGGGCGCAGGCGCCATATCCAAGCCGGCCGATCCGGCTGATCGTCGCCTTCACGCCAGGGGGCTTCACCGATATCGTGGCCCGTGTGCTGGCCGCGCAATTGTCCGCGCAGCTTGGCCAGCCCGTGGTGGTGGACAATCGCGGCGGCGCCGCGGGCATCATCGGCACCGAAGCCGCCATGCGCGCGGAGCCCGATGGCTACACGCTGCTGATGGGCACCATCAGCACCCATGCGATGAATGTCGGGCTGTATCGCCGCCTGACCTATGATCCCGTGCGCGATTTCGCGCCGGTGTCGCGCGTCGCGACCGGGCCTTCGCTGCTGGTCGCGCATCCGTCGCTTGGCGTCACGACGCTCGCGCAGTTGCTGGCGCGGGCGCGGGCGGAACCCGGACGCATCACCTACGGCTCCGCCGGCAATGGCACGTCGAGCCATCTGGCGGCCGAGCTGTTCCAGTCCATGGCCGGGATCGAGCTGCTGCACGTCCCCTTCCGCAGCACGGCGCCGGCCGCGCAGGCGCTGCTCGCCGGCCAGGTGCAGGTCATGTTCGACCCGATCCCGTCCTCCTTGCCACAGGTGCGCGAAGGCAAGCTGGTGGCGCTCGGCGTCACCTCGCCCGCGCGCATCGCATCGCTGCCCGACGTGCCGACGATGGCCGAGACCCTGCCGGGCTTCGAGATGGGCATCTGGGTCGGGCTGTTCGCCCCTGCCGCCACGCCGGCGGCCATCGTCGCCCGCGTGGACGAGGCGACGCGCCAGGCGCTGCAATCGCCGGAGCTGCTGGCGCGCTTCGGAGAGCTGGGGCTGCTGCCCTTCCCGGCCTCGCCGCCCGAATTCGCGCCGTTCATACGAACAGAGATCGACCGCTGGGTGGGCGTCGCCCGCCGCGCCAACATCACCGCAGACTGAGGAATCTTTTCGACATGGCCATCGGCTTCCGCATCCGTCCCGTCACCGAGCGCGTCGACGCCGCGCTCTGCGCCCGCGCGCTGAAGCTGCCGGCGGCGAACATCGGCGACGTGATGAACCGCATCCAGACCATGCGCGGCGGCTTCCGCCCCTTCGGCGGCAGGCGCGTCATCGCCGGCCCCGCCTTCACCGTGCGTGCGCGATCGGGCGACAATCTCCTTCTCCATCGCGCCTGCGACATGGCGCAGCCGGGCGACATCATCGTGGGCGATGGCGGCGCCGATCTCGCCATCGCGCTGATGGGCGAGCTGATGATCGGCCATGCTGCGAAGCGCGGCGTGCAGGGCATCGTGCTCGACGGCGCGGTGCGCGACGTGGAGGCGCTGGCGAAGCTCGACATCGGCGTCTGGGCCTGCGGCGCCACGCCTTCCGGCCCCTACAAGGACGGGCCGGGCGAGATCGGCACGCCGGCCTCCTGCGGCGGCCAGGTGGTGATGCCGGGGGACCTGATCGTGGCCGACGAGGACGGCGTGGTGGTGGTGCCGCGCGCCGAGGCGGCGGAGGTGATCGCGGCGGCCGAGGCGCACAACGCCAAGGAACAGAAGGCCCAGGCGGCGATCGAAGCCGGCACCTACGACCGCGCCTGGGTGCTCGCTGCGCTGAAGGCCAAGGGTTGCGAGGGGGCGTGACCGCCATGCGGCAGATGGCTCTGGTCGGGTTCCTGCAGGCACAGAACTGCACGAACCTGGCATCGTCCTGGCGGCATCCGGACAGCCGGCTCGATTTCACCAGCGCCGATTTCTACCAGGAGATCGCACGGGTGCTGGAGGCCGGGAAATTCGACATCGGCTTCTTCGACGACCGGCTGTCGATGCCGGACAGGTACGGCAACGACCACCACCACACGCTGGAACACGGCATCCGCTGCGTGAAGCTCGATCCCATCGTCACGCTGACGATGATGGCGGCGGCGACGAAATACCTGGGCCTCGGCTCCACGGCATCCACGACCTACTACGAGCCCTTCCACGTCGCCCGCGCCTTCCAGACGCTGGACCACATGTCCGGCGGGCGTTCCGCCTGGAACATCGTGACCTCGCTGAACGATGGCGAGGCGGCGAATATGGGCCGCGACGAGACCATGGACCACGACCTTCGCTACGACCGCGCGGATGAGTTCGTGGAGGTGGTGGTCGGCCACTGGAATTCCTGGGCGCCCGATACGCTGGTCCTGGACCAGAAGACCGGCCGCTTCGGCGATGGCGACAAGGTGCGGCGGCTCGACTACCGCGGGCAATTTCTGCACAGCCGTGGGCCCTTCACCGTGCCGCGCAGCCCGCAGGGCCATCCCGTGCTGATGCAGGCGGGCGCCAGCGGGCGCGGCAAGAAATTCTCCGCGCGCTGGGCGGAACTCGTGTTCGTGGCCTATCACGACGTGAAGTCCGGCAAGCAGGACTATGCGGAGTTCAAGGCGATGATCCAGGCCGCGGGACGCGACCCGGATCAGGTGAAGGTCGCGACGCTCTGCTACCCGATCTGCGCAGCGACGAAATCCGAAGCCGAGGACAAGGCCGCGCTGATCGAAAAGCTGCCGCTGGAGATCGACGCACTCTCGCTGCTCTCGGAAGCGTTGAATTTCGATTTTGCGACGAAGGGCATGGACGAGCCGTTCAGCGACGAAGAGATGGCCTCCATGCAGGGACTGCAGGCCATCCGCGACCGCGTGGTGAAACTCTCCGGCAAGAAGAACCCGACGACGCGGGAGTTCATGCATTTCTCCGGCCGCGGCCGGCCGCGCGCGCCCTGGGTCGGTGGACCGAAGGAGGTCGCGGACATCATGGAGCAATGGTTCGTGGAGCGCGCCTGTGATGGCTTTGTGATCTCGGCGGCCTATGTGCCCGGCAGCTACGCCGACTTCGTGACGTTCGTCGTGCCCGAACTCCAGCGCCGCGGCCTGCACCGCAAAGAGTACACCGGCCCGACGCTGCGCGACCATCTCGGGTTGCGCGTGCCTGAGGTTCCCCCCTGGAGGTGAAAGGCCATGCGGCTCGCGGTCATCTCGGACATCCACGGCAACCTGTTCGCGCTGGAGGCGGTGTTGGCGGATATCTCGCGCCGTGGTGCGGATGTGACGGTCAATCTGGGGGACTGCGCGGCCGGCCCACTTTGGCCGCGCGAAACGGTCGAGCTCCTGGAAAGCCTGAATCTTCCGACCGTGCGGGGCAATCACGATCGCTGGGCCGTCGAGCTGCCGGACGGGAAGCTGTCGCTCGCCGGGCGCGTGGAAAGGACCATGCTCAGCGCAGCGCAATGCGCGGCATTGCACGCCCTGCCGCCAACACTCCGACTCGCCGACGACATCCTCGCCGTTCACGGCACGCCGACGGATGACAACAGCTATCTGCTGGAGGAACTGCACGGGAGTCTGCTGGCGCCGGCAAAGCGCGAGACGGTTGCGCAGCGTCTTGGCGCCGAGGCACGGCCACAGCTGATCCTCTGCGGCCACAGCCACCGCCAGGCGATCGTGCACGGCCCCGGCGGTTGCACCATCGCCAACCCGGGCAGCGTCGGATGCCCCGTCTATGCCGATCGGCCCGATGCCGCGAACATCGAGTACCGCTCCCCGCACGCCCGCTACGCCATCCTGACGAAGCGTGGCGCACACTGGTCCGCTGAATTGATCGCGCTGGACTACGACTGGGATGCCGCGGCCCGGCGCGCGGCCGAACACGGCAACGAGGTCTGGGCACGCAGCCTGGCGACCGGTGCCGCCTGATCTATTCGATCCGGATATTCTCCGCGCGAATGAGTTCCGTCAGCCGCGCCCGCTGCTCCGCCGCGAAGGCCGCAAGCCCGGCCGGCGTGCTGCCCACGGGCAGGATGCCGATATCCGCGTAGCGTTGCCGCACCGCCGGTTCCGCCAGCGCTGCCGCCGCGGCCTCATACAGACGCTGAATGACCGGCTGCGGCGTGCCCGCCGGCACCCACAGCGCGACCCACTCGTTCAGTTCGAACGTCGAAAAACCCTGCTCCGCCACCGTCGGCACGTCCGGCAGGGCGGGCACGCGCTCGCGCGTCGAAATCGCCAGCGCCCGCAGCCGTCCTTCGCGCACCAGCGGCGAGGCCTGCGGGATGGTCGAGAAGGTGAAGTCCACATTCCCCGCCAGCACATCCGCCATGGCCGCCGCACTGCCGCGATAGGGCACATGCGTCGCCGTCACGCCCGCCTGGCGCAGCAGCAGGGCTGAGGCCAGGTGCGGCCCCGCCGCGATGCCGGACGATGCGTAGGTGAGTTGCCCCGGCCGTGCCCGCGCCGCCGCCAGCAGGTCGGCCAGCGTGCGGATCGGGCTCGTTGGCGCCACCACCAGCAGGTGCGGGAGAACAGAAACCTGCGTCACCGGCGCGAACGCCGTCGCATAGGTGAAGCCCAGACGCATCAGGCTGTCGTTGCTGACATGCGCCGCGGCATCGGCCAGTACCGTGTAGCCATCGGCCGGCTGCTGCGCGACGAAGGCCGCGCCGATGGACCCGGAGGCGCCGCCGCGATTCTCGGCCACGAGCGGCTGGCCCAGCACCTCCTGCATCTTCGGCAGCAGCAGCCGCACCGGCACATCGACGCCCCCGCCCGGCGTCCAGGCGACGAGGATGCGGACCGGGCGCGTCGGCCAGGCCGGCTGCGCGAGGGCGGGTGTTGCAAGGGCGGACAGAAGCAGGGAACGGCGGAACATGCGCGTGATCTAGGCCCGCTCCGCGCTAGCTGTCGAGGCGGATGCCCTCCGCACGGATCAGCGCGTCCATCTGCGCACGCTCGGCAGCCAGGAACCGCGCGAAGGCCTCCGGCCCCCCCGCCGCCGGTTGCAGGCCAAGCGCCGCAAAGCGCGGCTGCAGCGCCGGCTGGC
>JAYRQX010000836.1:0-2031 GCA_041910415.1 Acetobacteraceae bacterium
CGCACCGCCCGCCAGAGGATCAGCAGCCCCATCAGGGCGAGATAGCTGCCCACGACCGGCCGCACGACACCGAGCGGCAGGTCGGTCAGCAGGAAGGCCCCGACCACGCCCCCCAGAACGCCCGGCGCGGCGAGCCGCAGCATGAGCCGCCGGTCCACATTCCCGAGCCGCCAATGCGCGAGGCCCGAGGCGCCCGTGGTGACGATCTCCGCGGCATGCACGCTGGCCGAGGCCACCGCCGGGGTCACGGCCAGCGCCTGCAGCACCGAGCTGGCGACCAACCCATAGGCCATGCCGACCGCGCCATCCACGAGTTGCGCGGCGAAGCCGACGAGCGCGAAGAGGGTGACCTCCCCCATCATCGGCCGAGGCTAGCGCGGCGCCCAGCCCTGCCGCGTCAACAATCGGTGGGCGCGCCCGTACGCAGAAGGGGGCGCCGCGGACGACGCCCCCTCGCCCCGCTGTCCCCCGAAGGGCTCCGTGCCTAGCGCTGCAGCGCCTGCACGATTTCCTGCGTCACCTTCTTCGCGTCGCCGAACAGCATCATGGTGTTGGGGCGGAAGAAGAGCTCGTTGTCCACGCCGGCATAGCCCGACGCCATGCCGCGCTTGATGAAGAAGACTGTTTTCGCCCGTTCGACATCGAGGATCGGCATGCCGTAGATCGCCGAGGACTTGTCGGTCTTGGCGGCCGGGTTCGTCACGTCGTTGGCGCCGATGACGAAGGCCACGTCCGCGTCGGCGAATTCCGGATTGATTTCTTCGAGTTCAAAAACCTCGTCGTAGGGAACGTTGGCTTCAGCAAGCAAAACATTCATGTGGCCGGGCATGCGGCCCGCGACGGGGTGGATGGCGTAGTTGATCTCGACGCCTTCCTTCTTCAGCAGGTCCGCCATCTCGCGCAGCACCTGCTGCGCCTGCGCCACCGCCATGCCGTAGCCCGGCACGACGATGATCTTCTGCGCGTTCTTCATCATGTAGGCCGCGTCTTCCGCGCTGCCGGCCTTGACCGGCGGGCGGTCGCTGTCGCCGCCGCCGGCACCCGGCGCGCCGCCTTCGGATCCGAAGCCGCCCAGCAGCACGTTGATGATGCTGCGGTTCATGCCCTTGCACATGATGTAGGACAGGATGGCGCCCGAGGCGCCCACCAGCGCGCCCGTCACGATCAGCAGGATGTTGCCGATGGTGAAGCCGATGCCCGCCGCCGCCCAGCCGGAATAGCTGTTCAGCATGGAGACGACGACCGGCATGTCCGCGCCGCCGATCGGGATGATCAGCAGGAAGCCGAGCGCGAAGGAGAGCAGCGCGATCAGCCAGAACAGGACCGCGTTGCCCGTCGCGATGAAGGTGATCACGAGGACCAGCAGCAGGATGCCGAGGCCGAGGTTCAGCCAGTGCTGCCCGTTGAAGATGATGGGCGCGCCGGACATGCGGCCATCCAGCTTCGCGAAGGCGATGACCGAGCCCGAGAAGGTCACGGCACCGATCGCGAGGCCGAGCGACATTTCCACCAGCGAATGGGCGTGGATATGGCCATAGGTGCCGATGCCGAAGCTCTCGGGCGAGTAGAAGGCCGCGGCCGCCACGAAGACCGCGGCCATGCCGACCAGGGAGTGGAAGGCGGCGACGAGTTGCGGCAGCGCCGTCATCTCGATCTTGTTGGCGATATAGGCGCCGACCGATCCGCCGATGGCGAGCCCCGCGATGATCAGCCCGACGCCGCCGGCATCGATGCCGGGGCGGAAGAGCGTCGCGACGATCGCGATGCCCATGCCGACCATGCCGAACATGTTGCCCTGGCGGCTCGTCTCCGGATGGCTCAGGCCCCGCAGCGCGAGGATGAAGAGGACGGACGCGATCAGGTAGGCGAGTGTGGAGATCGTCGCCATGGTCTCAGCCCTTCCTCTTGAACATCGCGAGCATCCTGCGCGTCACGAGGAAACCCCCAAAAATGTTCACGGCCGCCAGCGTGACGGCGAGGAAGCCGAAGAACCGCGCGACGCCGCTGGATGCCATGCCGGCGGCCAGCATC
>JAYRQX010000837.1:0-4310 GCA_041910415.1 Acetobacteraceae bacterium
ATATAAGCATACTGCTAATTGCAGGTTTTACAGTGATGAGTTTTGTAAATATGGATAGCACATTTATTACCGGATATTTTGTGGTGGGAGGCTGGCAGGTGATCAGCATGGTTGTGCACGCTGCATTCGGGTGGTTCACAACACCATATACCCGCAGGTATGTTTACCAGTTTTTTGTACTTGGTATTATATTAATGGCATTATTAGGGCACGACCACGCGTTCGCCGCCGGCGTCTTCCACCACCAGGGCACCTCCGACGACCGCATCCGCAAGGAACAGCGTCCATGCGAGATCGGTCCTGACGGCTGCGGCCCCCTGGCCCATCAGCGCATTGTCCACATGCCGCCCATAGCCGCCGCCGGGCGCCGTGCGACTGAACAGGGGCCGCGTCATGCGCAGCGGCAGCGCGGCCGCGGTGAACATCGCGTTGGCCCGAAGCGCCGCCTCCACTTCGGCCGACGCCGCGCGGGTCAGGGGGTCATCGGGATCGGCCTGCTGATTCGCCTTCACGGCGGCAGCGGATGTGCCTGCCGTTTCGCGCCCGTCACGCCAGGCGGTACGGACCAGCATGTCCCGGATCCGCACCAGGGCGGCAGCATCCAGGACATCCGCGATCGTGAGCAGCATCGGACCTTTTCTCCCGGGCGGCGGGCGTGGCAGTGTCGCTGCGATGTTGTGCTCCGCATCGAGGCGCCATGCCACCTGAACGATCCCGGATCTGGCTGGGCCTTGGCGTTTCCATCCTGGCGGCGGACCTCGCCCTGCCTCTCCGCCTGGCGAAGGCGGCATGCCTGCCCAGCGACCAGCCGCCGCAGGGCGAGGCGGGGGAGGGCGGTGGCGAGGCGGGCGGCGACCCGGCGCCCAGGCGTGTCCCGGTCCTGGATCGCATGGCGGCGCAGATCGCGGCGGCAGACGAGCTCACCGCCTCCGGCGATACCGAGAGCGCGGACATGCTTGCCGCCGCTGCGGCCGATGAAGGGCTGGCGCGGCTGGAACGGTTGGCCGGCAGCCGAGACCAGGCCCTGGCGGCGCAGGTTGAACCCCTGGCCTCCGATCCCGGCAGCGCCAGGGCGCGCGCGATGGCTCTGCGCGGCATCGAGGACGCGCTGGCCGCCGGGCCGGACAGCGCATCATCGGCGGGCCGGATCGGGCGTGCGGCGGCGCTGGCGGGCCTGGCGCTGGAAGCCTATGGCGCCGCGCTCAATTGCGATGGCCCGGTGGACCGCCTGGCCTATGCGGAGACACGCGCGCTCGTCCGCCGCGCGCACGGCCTGCTCGAGCCGGCGACCGACGTCGCCACGGCGCGCGAGATGGCAGGCTTTCTCACCCAGCTCGTCGGCAGGCTTCCCTTCGCGCCGCCCGAGCCGATGCCGCCGCTCGGGGAGATCTCGGCCCTGGTGTCGCGAACCCTGCTCGCCGCGAAGGACGTCGCGCCCTGACGCGGCCCTGGGGCCGACCCCCGGTCAAGCCCGATCACCTGACCGGGTGAGATGCCCGCACTACCGGGATGCCGGGCTAACCCGCGGGCGGCATGGTCCGCGCCATCGGCGCCAGCGCGACGACCCGCGCATACCACGCATCGAGCTTCGGATGACCGGGCCGCCAGGGCTCGTGCGGATAGCGGAAATCCAGGTAGCCGAGCGCGCAGGCGATGGTGATCTCGCCGATCGTGGTGAGCGCGCCCAGGCTCCCGGCCCCGGCCTCGAGCGCATCCAGCGCGCGCGCGACCTTGCCCTGCTGCAGCGCGATGTAGCTCGTGCGGCCCTCGTCCTGGGGAAGCGCGACCTCGCGCCGGCGCGGCTGCGTCGCATCCAGGATGCCGTCCCCCAGCGCCTGCTGCGTCAGCGCCTTCCAGCGCGCCGGCCCTGCGGGTGGGAACAGCCCGGGCGCATCGCCGACGCTGTCGAGATACTCGCAGATCACCGGACTGTCATAGAGCCGCTCGCCGGCCTCCGTGATCAGCGTCGGCACCTTCGAGAGCGGGTTCTCGGCCGCGAGCGAGGGATCGACGGTCGGCACCGTCCAGGTCTCGATCCGTCCCTCGATGCCGCGCGCGATCGCGCTGGCCATGACCTTGCGGACGTAGGGGCTGGCGGCGGAAAAGGCGAGCTTCATGATGCGGGCGTCTCCTGCTGACAAGGCATGATGCGGGCATTGCGGCGCCGCCGGCAACCTGTGGACCCTCTCTGCATGCCCATGTCATGCTCCGACCAACCGGCGCCTCGATCATGCCGGGCCAGGGGAGGACATCGCATGCTGCGTGACGCCAACACCGTCGCCGGGGCCACGCGGCGGCGCGCCCTGCTCGGCAGCGGCTTCGCGGTTCTCGCCACGCCTCATCTTGCGCGCGCCCAGGCGCAGGGACGGGCGCTGCGCTTCGGGCATGTCCATCCGCCGGAAGGCGAGGTGACGCGCGGCATCAATCGCGCGGCCGAGGTGCTGCGCGAACGCTCGGGCGGGCGGCTGCGCATCGACAACTTTCCCTCCTCGCAGTTGGGCGGCGAGCGGGAGATGCTGACGCAGGTCTCGAACGGAACGCTGGACCTCTGCATCACGGGTCCCGGCGCGCTCGGCACCTGGGTGCGGGCGCTGTCCATCCTGGAATCGCCCTTCATCGCGCGCGATTGGGACCACGTGCTGCGCATGGTGCAGAACGAGGCGATCCAGCGCAGCCTGACCATGCTCGCGGATCAGCGCGGCATGCGCGCCCAGGCGCCCTGGTACTATGGCACCCGCCAGCTCACCACGCGCGATCGGGCGGTACGCGAACCCGCCGACATCCGCGGCCTGAAGATCCGCGTGCCGGAAGCGCCGCTCTTCGTCGACATGATGCGCACGCTGGGCGCCGCGCCGACGCCGATGTCGCTGGGCGAGGTCTATCTCGCGCTGCAGACCGGCGTGATCGACGGGCAGGAGAATCCGCTGCCGACGATTGCCGCGAACCGCTTCATGGAAGTGCAGCGCTACATCAACATGACGGGTCATATCCTGGTGCCCCTGCTGCCCGTGGTCAGCACGCAGACCTGGAACGCCCTGCCGGCCGCCGACCAGGCGCTGCTGGCCGAGGCGCTTGCCGCGGGCGGCGTCGTCGCCGGCCAGCTGGTGCGCGACGGCGAGTCGCGGTTGCGCGGCGAGTTCGAGGCGCGGGGGATCCAGATCATCGCCAGCAACCGCGAGGCCTTCCGCGCGGCGCTGGCGCCGCTCTACGCCCGCTATGAGGAGATCTGGGGCCGCGGGGTCTTCGCCACGCTCCAGTCCCTCTGACCGGGATGCTGCGCACGATCCTGCGCCATGCCGAGGAGGGGATCTGCGTCGTCCTCGGCGTCCTGCTCTTCGGCGTGCTGCTCTGGCAGGTCTTCACGCGCTACGTGCTGAGCGACCCCTCCGTCTGGTCCGAGGAGGCGGCGCGCTATCTCTATGTGGGTGTCGTCTTCTTCGGTGCCGCGGCGGCGGTGCGCGACCGCAGCCACCTCGGCATGCCCTTCCTGCTGGATCACCTGCCGCCAAGCGCGGCACTGGCCGTCACGCTGGTGACGCGGATGCTGACGCTCGGCTTCTGCGCGGCCATCGCGGTCTGGGGCTGGCGCGCCGCGATGAACGAATGGGACCTGCCGACGCTTGCGATGGAGATCCCGCAGGGCCTGCCGCTCGCCGCCGTGCCCATCGGCATGGCGCTGGCGGGCATCCGCACCGTGATCGGCATGGGCGAGGATATCGCGGCGTTTCGCCGCGGCGAGACGCTGGCCAGTTCCGCAGCACGGGATCTGTAGGCGCATGTTCGGCTTTTTCGGCGCCTGGCTCGCCCTGGTGCTGTCGGCGATGCCCGTCGCCTTCGCGCTCGGCGTCGTCGCGGTCGGCTGGCTGATGATGGAAGGCGCGCCGATGATCACGGCGCCGCAGCGGCTGATGGCGGGTGCCGACAATTTCGCGCTGCTCGCCGTGCCCTTCTTTGTCCTCGCTGGCAACCTGATGAACACCTCCGGCGTGACGGATCGCATCTACGGCTTCGCCGCCGCCTTCTTCGGCCATCTGCGCGGCGGGCTCGGCCATGTGAACATCGTTGGTTCGCTGATCTTCTCAGGGATGTCCGGCAGTGCGGTCGCGGATGCGGGCGGCCTCGGCGCGCTTGAGATCAAGGCGATGAAGGACGAAGGCTACCGGCCGGAATTCGCCGGCGCGCTGACGGCAGCCTCCTGCATCGTCGGGCCGATCATCCCGCCCTCCATCCCGCTCGTCGTCTATGCGGTGATCGCCAATGTCTCGATCGGGCGGCTGTTCCTGGGCGGGATCCTGCCGGGCATCGTCATC
>JAYRQX010000838.1:0-4447 GCA_041910415.1 Acetobacteraceae bacterium
AGCGCCGGCATGGCGAGGCCGGTCGCGAGCAGCGCGCGGCGCGTGGCGTTCATGGCGGTTCCTCCCGGCGGCGTCCGGCCTGCGCTAGACTCCGCCCATGAGCGAGAGAACGCAAGAAGCCGCAACGCCCGCCGACTTCGCCCTGCTGCACCCGACCCGGGTGCGCTGGGCGGAGGTGGACAAGCAGGGCATCGTCTTCAACGGGCATTACCTGACCTGGTTCGACATCGCCCAGACCGAGCATTTCCGGAGCCTCGGCTTCCGCTATCCGAACGGGCTGGAGCGCCATGGCCTCGACATCTTCGCGGTGAACGCGAATCTCGACTATCGGGCACCCGCGCATTTCGACGAGATGATCACGCTGGCCGCGCGCATCGAATATCTCGGCCGCAGCAGCCTGCGCTACCGGATCGCCGTCTTCCGCGATGCGATGCTGCTGGTGGAGGGCACGATCACCTACGTCATCGCGACGAAGGATCACCGCGTGCCGACGCCGATCCCCGAGGAATTCGTGCAGAAGGTGCTGGCCTTCGAGAAGCGGGCACCGGAACGCCGGACTCCCCAGGGGGTTTGACGGCCGGCGCCGCGCCCCGCACCATCGCCCCCGCGCCAGCCGTGGAGGGGTGAGGATGTTCGTCGAACCCGGTATCTTCCATCGTCACGATCCCACGGACTTTCCCGTCCCGGTCATGGTCGATGTCTCCCGCAGCGGTCGCGAATATCCGATCGACATGCGCTCTCAGGTGCCTTTCACCGCGATCCACGACAACGCGTCCGTCTATGTCGAGGATATCTGGGGCGATGCGGCGAAGCACGGCGCCACCATGCTCTACGCGCTGTTCCCGCACATGTACATCGACACCAACCGCCACGAGCTCGACATCGACCCGGAGCTGGTGGAGGGCGACTGGCCGGTGCCGTTGCAGCCCACCGTCTCCAAGCGCGGCCTCGGCCTGCTGAAGTCGAAGTCGCGCTACGGGGAGCCGGTGCAGGAGCGCAAACTGACCTATGCCGAGGTCGAGGAGCGGCTGGACCATTACCACCGCCCCTATCACCGCGAGCTGAAGTCCACGATCGACCGCATGAAGGCCGGTTATGGCTTCGTCTGGCACCTGAGCTGCCACTGCATGTCCGCCGTCGGCGCGCCGACCCATCCCGATCCGGGGAAGGAGCGGCCGGATTTCTGCCTCGGCAACATGAACGGCAAGACCTCCTCCGAGCCCTTCATCACCTGGGTCGCCGAGACGATCCGCGGCCTCGGCTTCACCTGCACGATCAACGATCCCTACACGGGCGGCGAGCTGAACCGCCGCTACGGCGACCCGGCGAACGGGATCGAGAGCATCATGGTGGAGATCAACAAGAAGCGCTTCATGGATGTGAAGACCTTCCGCAGGACGGAAGGCTTCGCGGAAATCAAGGACGCGGCGAATGCCGTGCTGCGCACGCTGACGCGCGCCGCGCGCGAGCGCATCATGCAGAAGGGCAACGCCTAGCCGGGAAAGGATCGGAGACATGGCGGGTCGCGGATTCGGGCGGCGTTCGCTGCTCGCGGGGCTGGCCGTGCCGGCCGCAATGCCGGCGTTCGCGCAGGGCGCCTGGCCGCAGCGGCCGCTCCGCGTCATCGTCCCCTTCGCGCCCGGCGGCGCCACGGATCTCGTCACGCGCCTCGTCACCGACCGGCTCGGCACGCCGCTCGGCCAGCAGGTGGTGGTGGAGAACCGCGGCGGGGCCTTCGGCGTGATCGGCGCCGACGCCGTCGCGAAATCGCCGCCCGATGGCTACACGCTGCTCGCCGGCAGCCCCGGGCCGCTCGCGGTCAATCAATTCGTCTATCGCAACCTGCCCTATGACCCCGAGCGCGACCTGGTGCCCGTCTCCATGGTTGCGAGCATCCCCTATGTCATGGTGGTGCCGCCTTCCGTGCCGGCGCAGACCGTGCAGGAGTTCATCGCGCTCGCCCGCGCGCGGCCGGGGCAGCTCAATTTCGCAACCTCCGGCATGGCGTCGCGGCTGACGGTCGAGATGTTCCGCTTCATGGCCGGCGGGCTCGATCTGCAGATGCTGCAGTACCGCGGCGGCGCCCCGGCGCGCACCGACCTGCTGCGCGGCGACGTGCAGCTGGTGATCGAGCAGCTCCCCGGCTTCATCGAGGATTTCCAGACCGGCCGCCTGCGCGCGCTCGCCGTCGGCACGCGCCAGCGCAGCGCATTGCTGCCCGAGGTGCCGACGATGCGCGAGGCCGGGCTGCCGGACTACGAGGCCTGGGCCTGGGTCGGCTTCGCCGCCCCCGCCGGCACACCGCGCCCCGTCATCGAGCGGCTGGCGACCGAGATCGACCGCATCCTGCGCGAGCGCGAGGTGCGGGAGCGCCTGGTCTCCTGGGGCTGCGAGGCGGTGGGCGGCACGCCCGAGGACATGCAGCGCTACCTCGACACCGAGCGCGCGCGCTGGGGCGCCGTGGTGCGCCAGGCCGGCATCGAGCGGGAATAGCGCGCCCGGTCTGAAGGCGTTCAGCGCCGGCCGGCCGGCGCTGCGGCACTCTCCCGATGACAGAGGGAGAGCAGCCTCGCCATGACGACCAGGAACAGCATCGCCTTCGCCGCCATCGCCGTGCTGGGCCTCGGCGCCGCCGGCCTCGCGCCGCATCTCGCGCATTCGCAGGACGACGAGCATCACGGTCATCGCCATGTCCACCTGATGGAAGCGGGCGGCAAGCCGATGCCGCAGGGCGCGCCGCAGCGCACGCATCTGGATTCCAGCAACTGCCCGGCGGGCAGCGTCTTCAACGTGGTGAACCGCGGCAGCGTGCCGATCGCCCAGGTCTATCTCCGCCCCTCCGCCACCACCGGCGGCTTCGAGCAGGAGCGCCTGGCCGGCCGTGCGCTGAACGCCAACCAGTGGCTGCAGCTCGACCCCGGCATCGGCCGCTACGACGTGCTGGTGCTGCGCAGCGACGGCGTCGGCGCCACCGCGCTGCGCCAGAACCCCTGCCGCATTTCCGAAGTGGCGCTGAACGCCGACGGGACGCTGGCCATCCGCTGAAGCGCTTCAGCGCGCACCCCGCGCCCCGCGCGCAGGATGCCCGCACGAGAACCAGGAACGACGCCGATGACGATCCGCCTCACGCTCCTCGCCGCCGCCGCCGCTGCCGCACTGCTCTCCGTGCCCGACCGCGCGCGCCCCGCCCCGGCGCCCCAGGCGCAGCACAAGGGCCCGGCGGCGGTCGAAGCCGGCAGTTGCTCCCCCGCGCAGCGCGCCGCCATCACCCAGGCCTTCGCCGATGCCCGTGCGCTGGCGCTGGAAGCCGCCGCCTTCCTCGAGGACCGCCCGCAGGATGCGCATGTCGGGCGCTTCTTCGGCGCTTCCCCCCGCAAGGTGCTCGCCGAGCATTATCGGATCATCGCGGCCGGCACCGAACGCCTGCCCGACCTCGAGCTGCGCTGCGAGGACCAGCGGGTCTGCGGCAATGGCGGCACCTTCGCCTACATCATGCATCCGCACGCCCAGCGGCCGCGCGCCATCGCCGGCTTCTGCCGCCCCTTCTTCGCCGCGGCGAATACGGGCCAGGACAACCGCGCGGGCATCGTGATCCACGAGGTGAGCCACCTCGTCCTCGACACGCGCGACGCCGAATACCAGCCGCGCCGCGCCCAGGACCTGGCGAAGGAAGAACCCCATGTCGCGGCGATGAACGCCGACAACTACGAATATTTTGCCGAGTTCCTGCCGCGCTGACACCTCCCGGAGCGCCGCAGAAGACTCCGGGTCCGGACATCCCCCGCGTCCGGACCCGGTTTTTTTGTACGGGGCCCCCGGCCTTCGGCGGGGGCCAGGGGCCGGCTAATCGACGGAGACGTAGATCTTGCGGACCGTCTCGATCGTCTTCCACTTGCCCTTGAAGTCGGGCTTCATCACCAGGCTGTCGCCCGCCTTGAACCGCCTGGGCGGCTGCCCATCCTCGGTCAGCTCGACCACGCCCTGCAGGATGTAGCAGAACTCGAAGGTACCGCCCTTGATCGAGCGGTACTCGCCCGGGCTCGCTTCCCACACGCCCGTGCGGATTTTTCCATCGTGCGTGGAGTCCTGCAGCCAGGTCTTGAAGGCCGGATTGCCCGATATCAGGCGTTCGGGCTTCGGCGCGCCGGCGACCGGCACGGTGGCCGGGTTCTGCTCGATGATCTTGAGGTCTGACATGGGTGCTCCGCCCGGGGATTGAGATGGCGCAGGTTGCGTCGGCGCGGCGGCCGAGGCAACCGCGCCGGCGCGATCAGCGGAAGGGCATGCCGTAGTGCAGGCCGCCGTTGCCGACCAGATTGTTCTGGCCGCGCGGCAGGTTGATGGGCGTGTTCGGGCCGAAATTCCGGTCGTACATCTCCCCGTAATTCCCCACGCCCTCGATGACCCGCACCACCCAGTCGCGCGGCAGGGTCAGCATGCCGCCGAG
>JAYRQX010000839.1:0-5585 GCA_041910415.1 Acetobacteraceae bacterium
CGAGCCCCAGGAGAGGGTCTGCGTCACGCCGAGGATCGCGACGACCAAGGCACGCGGCCGCGTGGCACTCATGCAGCAGAGCGACGGTGCGGTGACACGGGCATCATGGCCGCATCATCGCGGGGCATGCGGGCCGCGCCAAGGCACAAGGGGTGGGGTTGTCGGGAGATGCGGAGCCCCCACCCGGGATGGGCCACCCTAATCCTTGATCTCGCGCCCGAGGATCGCCTTGTACCGCTCGACGAAGCGCGGCTTCACCGCCGGGTTCAGGATGCGCGGCGGGAAGCGCCCGGCGGCGCAGGCGCCGAACGCCTCGGCGGCGATGCGCGTGATCTGGGACCGGCTTTCATGCGTCACGCCCGCGGTGTGCTGGGTGCAGATCACCTTCGGGTGGTTCAGCAGCGGCGTCGCCTCGGGCGGCGGCGGCTCCTTCTCCCACACGTCGAGCCCCGCGCCGGCGAGCCGCCCGGAGTCGAGCGCGGCCAGCACCGCGGCTTCGTTGTGGATGGAGCCACGCGCGGTGGTGACGAGGATCGCGCCTTCCTGCATGGCGCCGAAGGCATTGCTCTCGATCATGTTCCGCGATTCGGCGGTGAGCGGGCAGTGGATGCTGACGATGTCGGATTCCGCCAGCAACTCCTTCAGATCCACCTTCTCCGCGCCGCGGGACGCGATGGTCGCCACATCCAGATAGGGGTCGCAGGCCAGCACGCGGCAATGGAAGGCGACGTTCAGGATCTGCGCGACCCGCGTGCCGACATGGCCGATGCCGACCAGCCCCACCGTCTTGCCGAGCAGGTTGCGGCCCATAAACAGCTCGCGCCGCTTCGCGTCGCCCGCGCGCATCGCGGCATGGCATTCCGGCATGCGCTTCATGAGCCCGAGCATCATGCCGACGGCGTGTTCCGCCACCGCTTCCGCATTGCCGCCGGCCTGGTTCACCAGCACGACGCCGGCGCGGGTGCAGGCGTCCGGATTGCAGGGGTCGTAGCCCGCGCCCTGCGAGGCCGCCATGACCAGCAGGGGAAGCTTGGAGAGCAGCTCGTCCGTCACATGGAACGGCTTCGGCAGTTCGTCGCGCGACGCGCGCACATAGTAGCCATGGCAGGTGGCGAGCTCAGCGATCACCGTCTCGGGCGGGCGGTCGATCTCGATGCGCACGAGCTCGATGTTGGGGTCGGCACCGGCGACCTCAAGAAAGGTCGGGTGCGGCACGCGCGACAGGTAGCCCAGGCGGAAATGGGGTGCGTTGGCGGACAAGGCGGACGTTTCCTCAGGTTTCGTGGACGGCGTGGGCCGGCGCCGGTCAGCGCTGGCGCAGGCTCAGGATGTAGGCGATCAGGTCGTCGGTCTGCTCGCCCGAAAGCTGGAAGTTCGGCATGTTCCGGTGCGAGCTCTGCAGGAAGGCCCGGAGCGCCATGTCTGTCGTCGAAGGCATGGCGGCGACGGCGGCGAAGGCGGGTGCCGCATCGGTCGCAGGACCCGGCCCCGTGGGCGAGATCCGGTGGCAGTTGGCGCACCAGGTCGCGGCCACACGCCGGCCTTCACGCGCATCGCCGGTATCGGTCTGGGCAAAGGCGGGGCCGGCCATCGCCATCGTCAGCGCAAGAATCAACAGGGCGGAACGTCGCATGTGGCCCTCCATTGCCGGGGGCCAAACTGCCCCCTTGGCGCGCCGCGGTCCAGCCTCGGGCGTCACCACCCCCGCTTGCGGCGCCCGCGCGCCGGCCGGACGATCATGCTTCCGCCACGCCGTCTCGTCGCGGCGCCTACGGCATGTAGAGGCCGCCATTGATGTGATAGGTCTGCCCGGTGATCCAGTCCGCGCCATCCGAGACGAGGAAGACGATCAGCGAGGCGATATCCGAGGATTGCCCGATGCGGCCGAGGGGAATCGTCTTCGCCGTCGCGGCGATCTCCTCCTCGGTATTGCCGTAGCGGGGCTGCGCGGTGTCGGTCAGGCCCGGCGCGATGGCGTTCACCCGGATGCCGTGCGGCGCGAGGGCCAGGGCGATCGATCGCGTGACGCCCATGACACCCGTCTTCGTGGCGGCGTAGTGCACGCCGACCGGCGTGCCGCGGATGGCCGAGGAACAGAGGTTGACGATCGCGCCGCGCGTCCCCGCGGCGATCATGGCGCGCGCGGCCGCCTGGGCACAGAAGGCCGTCCCCTTGAGATTGACCGCGTGCACCCGGTCCCACTCGGCCTCCGACATCTCCAGGAAGGGCACGCGCGGGAAGATGCCGGCGTTGTTGACGAGCACGTCGATGCGGCCGAGGGCGGCGACGGTCTCGGCCACCAGCCGGCCGCAATCGGCGACCGAGGAAACGTCGCCGCGGACCAGGAGGGCGCGGCGTCCCAGGGCTTCGACCTCCGCCGCGACGGCCCGTGCCGCGGCTTCGTCGTCCAGCCAGTTGAGTGCGATATCGCAGCCGGCGCCGGCGAGCGCGACGGCCGCCGCGCGACCGATCCCCTGCTGCGCGCCCGTGACCAAGGCGACCCTGGATGGACCCGGCATGATCCCCGCACCCCCGCCCGAATTGGGCAAAGTGTGCAGGGGCTTGCGGCGGAGGGCAACGGGTGGCACGCCTCGCGCACGCCGTCGCCCGGATGGGCGCCACACGACAGGGAACGGACGAAGCCATGACCACGGCATCCAGCGCCGCCGCTTTGTTCTCGCTGGATGGGCGCGTCGCGCTGGTCACCGGCGCGACCGGAACGCTGGGTTCCTTCTTCGCCCGCGTGCTGCATGGGGCGGGCGCTTCGGTCGTGCTGGCGGCGCGGCGCGTGGAGCCGTTGCAGGCGCTGGCCGAGGAACTGGGCGCACGCGCGACGGTGGTGCCGCTCGACGTGACCAGCGAGGCGTCCATCGCCGCGGCCTATGACGCGGCGGAGAGGGCATTCGGCAAGCCCTGCGACGTGATCGTCAACAATGCCGGCATCGCCGTCACGAAACCCGTTCTGCAGCAGACGGCGGCCGATTTCGACCAGGTGCTGGACGTGAACCTGCGCGGCTGCCTGCTGGTGGCGCAGGAAGGCGCGCGGCGGCTGGTGGCGGCGAAGCGCCCGGGGGTGATCGTGAACATCGCCTCGGTGCTCGGCATGCGCGTCATTCCGGGGGTCGTCGGCTACACCGCGGCGAAGGCCGGGCTCCTCCAGATGACGCGCCAGATGGCCGTCGAACTCGCCCGCCACGGCATCCGCGTGAACGCGCTCGCGCCGGGCTACATCGCGACCGAGTTGAACGCGGAATTCTTCGCGAGCGAACCGGGCCAGGCGATGATCAAGCGCGTGCCGCAGCGCCGGCTGGGCCAGGTGGATGATCTCGCCGGACCGCTGCTTCTCCTCGCCTCCGCCGCCGGCGCCCATATGACGGGCTCGGTGCTGACGGTGGATGGCGGCCATTCGATCAACCCGCTCTAGGGAACGACGACCATGGATTTCACCCTCCCCCCCGAGGTCGAGGCGATGCGCGCGAAGATCAGGCGCTTCGTGGACGAGCGGCTGATCCCGCTGGAGGCGGACCGCGCCAATTACGATGAGCATGAGAACATCTCTCCCGCCGTTCTGAAGCGGATGCGCGCCGAGGCGCGGGCGGAAGGCATCTGGTGCTTGCAGATGCCGAAGGCGTTGGGTGGCGCCGGTCTGCCGCGCATCGGCATGGCCGCCTGCTACGAGGAGATGAACCGCTCCATCTTCGGCCCCGTGGTCTTCAACAGCGCGGCACCCGACGACGGCAACATGATGATCATGGAGAAGACCGGGACGGAGGCGCAGAAGCAGCGCTGGCTGCTGCCGGTGATCCGTGGCGAGGTGCAGTCGGCCTTCGCCATGACCGAACCCGATGGCTGCGGCAGCGATCCGGGGCTGACCTATACGCGCGCCGAGCGCGTCGGCAACGACAAGTGGCGTATCAGCGGGCGCAAGCACTACATCACCGGCGCCGGCGAGGCGAAGCACTTCATCCTGATGGCGCGGACCTCCGACGACGAGCGCAAGGGGCTGACCGCCTTCCTGTTCCACGCCGACCAGCCGGGCTGGAAGATCGTGCGCCGCATCCCGATCATGGGACCCGAGGAGCATGGCGGGCATTGCGAGATGGAATTCGACGGGCTGGAGATCCCCGACGAGGACCGGCTGCTCGGCATCGGCGATGGCCTGAAGATCACGCAGATGCGCCTCGGCGTCGCGCGGCTGACGCATTGCATGCGCTGGCTGGGGCTCGCGCGGCGGTCCATCGAGATCGCGATGGAGTATGTGAAGCGGCGCGATTCCTTCGGCATGAAGCTGATCGACCGCGAGAGCGTGCAGGGGCTGCTCGGCCAGGCGGTGATGGAAATCCAGATCGGCCGGCTGCTGACCATGAATGCGGCGTGGCAGCTCGACCAGGGTTCGTTTGCGCGCAAGGAAGTCTCCATGGCGAAGATCGTCGTGGCGGACGCCTTGCAGAAGGCGGTGGACACGTCGCTTCAGCTGCAGGGCGCGCGCGGCTATTCGAAGGACACGGTCGTCGAGTGGATGTATCGCTATGCCCGCCAGGCGCGGCTCGTGGACGGCGCGTCGGAAGTGCACCGCATGGTGATCGCGAATTACCTGCGGTCCGAGGGGAAGGATTTCTTCGCCTGGGGCTCCGGCGCGCATGGATGAGGCCCGACGCGCGCGACTGACAGCCTGGCTCCGTGACGCGAGCGGCGAGCCGGGGCTCGCCATCGCCACCATGGCGCTGCTGTCGGGGGGCGCTATCCAGCAGAATTGGGCGCTGGACGTCATCTTCCCGGGCCGGTCCGAGGCCTGGGTTCTGCGTACGGACAACGCCGCGGTGCTGGCGGTGTCGCATTCGCGCGTGGCCGAATTCGCGCTGCTGCGCGCCGCCTTCGCGGTGCGCGTGACGGTGCCGGAACCACTCTTCCTCTGCGAAGACGCCGCCGTGACCGGCGCGCCCTTCTTCGTCATGCGGCGGGTCGGTGGACTGGCTGCGGGGCATCGCGTGGTGAAGAGCGAGACACTCGGCGGCGGGCGCGAGGCCTGCGTGCATGCGCTGGGCCGGGAGCTCGCGCGCATCCACACCATCACGCCGCCGCGGGCCGATCTGGGGTTCCTCGGCGAAGCGCCGGCCGATTCCTGTCGTGCCTTCATCACCGCGCAGCGCGCGGCGCTGGACCGCCAGGTGCTGCCGCGGCCGGCGCTGGAATGGGGCCTGCGGCACCTGGAACGCACCGCACCGCCGGCGCTCCCGCCCGTGCTGAACCACAACGACTTCCGCACCGGCAACATCATGCTCTCGGATGCCGGCGTCACCGCCGTGCTGGACTGGGAATTCTCGGGTTGGGGCGATCCGCACGCGGATCTGGGCTGGCTCTGCGCGAAATGCTGGCGCTTCGGCAGCGGGCACGAAGCGGGCGGCATCGGATCGCGCGCATCGCTCTATGCGGGCTACCAGGCCGAAAGCGGGAAGCACGTGGACGATGCGCGCGTCCGCTGGTGGGAGATCGGCGCCCATATCCGCTGGGCGAGCATCGCCATCGACCAGGCGCAGCGTCACATCTCCGGCATCGAGAACAGCCTGGAGCTCGCGCTCACCGGC
>JAYRQX010000840.1:0-2276 GCA_041910415.1 Acetobacteraceae bacterium
CGGCTCACCACCTCCCGCGCCGTGCCGATCTCGACGCCGATCGCCTCATGCGTCGCCAGGGCCTGATCGCCCGCGGCGCTATCCAGCAGCCAGGCCGCCAGGCGTCGGTCCACGCTGCGGAAGGACAGCTCCTCGATCCGCGCCATCAGCGCCGCCAGCCGGGCGCCGAAGCCCGCCAGCACGAAGGCGCGGAAGGCGGCATCCTCGGCCACCAGCGCCGCGAAGCGTTCCGCCGGCAGCAGCAGGCCGCCGATCTCCGTCTCCGCCCGCCCCTCCGCCGAATAGGCCTCGCCCGCGAAGAGGCAGGAGGTGGTGATGGCGCAGGCCTCGCCGGGCGCCACGCGGTAGAGCAGCAGCGCGTGCCCGTCCTCGGCCAGCAGGTCCACGCGCACGCGCCCGTCCCGCAGCACCAGGAAGCCCTGGCAGGGATCGCCGGGGCGGAACAGCACGGTGCCGGCGGGCGCCCTGATCGGCACGCCGTCGCGCCGCAGCGCGTCCTGCAGGGCGGGACCAGGCAGGATGGCGGGCGGGGTGGCGGACATGCGCCACCCTGGCGCGGTGCCGCCCGGCGCTCAAGCCGGGCCGCGCAAGTGTTATAGCTGCGGCACGAGGCTTCGACTCGTGCCGAGGCCGCGGACGCGGCCCGCCCGGCGTTTGAGGGGCACAAAGGTCAATCCTTTGTGCCGCCGGGTATTACTTCTCGACCGGGCCGCCCGCCTCGACCCAGCCGGCGAAGCCGCCCAGGTTCATCACCTTTTCGTAGCCCATGTCCTTGAGCGTCTTGCCGGCCAGCGCGGACCGACCGCCGGAGGCGCAATAGGTGATGATGGTCTTGGACCGGTCGAAGGCCTTGTCGTGCGACGGCATGTCAGGGTCGGCCTTGAACTCGATCAGGCCGCGCTGGGCGTGGACGGCGCCCTGCACCTTGCCGCTGGCCAGCACCTCGGTCCCGTCCCGCACATCCACGAACAGCACGTCCGGCCGCCCGACCAGGGCCTTCGCCTCCGCCGCGCCGATCCTGGGCACCGCGGCATTGGCGGCGGCGAGCATGTCCTTCACGCTGACGGGCATCATGTCCTCCGTGATCTGCTAAAGGGGCAGGCTAACGCGGCTTCCCATCAAGAGGAAGGTGCACCCTGGGAACGGGGCGGCGCAGGATCGCCACATTCGGGAGGAACAACGACACCATGACGCTGCACCGCCGCCCCCTGCTGCTGGCTGCCGGCACCGCGCTGGCCCGGCCCGCCCTCGCCCAGGCGCCCTGGCCGAACAGGCCCGTGCGCGTCTTGGTGGGCTTCCCGCCCGGGGGATCGCTCGATGTCATGACGCGGCTGGCCTGCGAGCAGATGCAGGCCCGGCTCGGCCAGTCCTTCGTGGTGGAAACCCGCACCGGGGCCTCGGGCAACATCGCGGTGGAGGCGATCGCCCGCGCGACGCCCGATGGCTACACCATCGGGACGGTCAGCATGCACAACCTGTTGATCAACACGCTGCTCTTCGCGCGCCTGCCCTTCGACGCGCAGCGCGACTTCCAGTGGATCAGCGCCATGTGGGACCTGCCGAATGTCGCGGTGGTGCCGGCCCAGCACGTTCCCGCGCGCACGGTGGCCGAGTTCGTGGACTGGGCGAAGCGGCGCGCGGGCGGCGTCAGCTACGGCTCCTCCGGCGTCGGCACCACCATCCACCTCTCCGGCGCCTATCTGCTGGCGCAGGCGGGTGTCCAGGCAACCCATGTCACCTTCCGCGGCGCCGCGCAGACCATCCCCGCCATGCTGGGCGGCGACATCCAGATCGCGGTGGACAACCTTGCATCCTACGTCGGAGTGATCCAGGACGGGTCCATGCGCCCCCTCGCCGTCACCACCCGGGAACGCTGGCCCGCCCTGCCCGCCGTGCCGACCATGGCCGAAGCCGGCTATGCAGGCCTGTCCTACGGTCCCTGGCATCTCTGGGCCGGTCCCGCCGCCATGCCGCGGGAGATCGCGGAAAGGCTGTCCCGGGAAGTCCGCACGGCCTTCGCCGACACAGCGCTGCAGCAGCGCGCCATCGGCATGGGCGCGCGGCTGCTCGGCACCACGCCGGCGCAGCTTGTCGAACGGCTGGACCGCGAACGCCCGATCTGGGCGGAGATGGTCCGCATCTCCGGCGCCCGGCCCGAATGAAGCGGCTCGCGTGCCTGGCCGGCCTGGTCCTGCTCGTCCTCGCCGCCGCCCCGGCGGCACGCGCGCAGCAGGACCCCTGGGCGGCCTGCGGCCGCGCCATCGCGGCGGCGGAAC
>JAYRQX010000841.1:0-4910 GCA_041910415.1 Acetobacteraceae bacterium
CAGAAGCGCAGCACATGCTGCGGGATGTGCAGTTCCTCGGCGACTTCGCTGATGGTGCGGAAGGCGGTGGGCGCCTTGCGGGGACGGCTGGCCTCGACCTCGCTCACTGACCGTCATCTCCCTCGGGGATGGTCTCGCCGTTGATGCGCGCCTTCAGCACCTGGGACGGGCGGAAGGTCAGCACGCGGCGCGGCATGATGGGCACCTCGATGCCGGTCTTGGGGTTGCGCCCCACGCGCTTGCCCTTCTGGCGCACCAGGAAGGTGCCGAAGGCCGCAATCTTCACGGCCTCCCCACTCTCCAGAGTGGAGGAGATGCGATCGAGGACGGTCTCGAGCAGCGCGGCGCTCTCGTTCCGCGACAATCCCAGTCTGGCGTAGATCGCCTCGGCGAGCTGCGCGCGCGTCACGGTGTTCATCCCGTGGCGAACCCCTGCAATGCTTTCAAGGGCTTAACAAAACCGGCTTGCGCGCCTGCCGTCAACAGGGACCACGCGCGGCGCGTCAGAATCGTGCGAGCGCCGCGCCCCAGGTGAGGCCGCCGCCGATGCCTTCCATCACGATCAGGTCGCCGCGGCGGATGCGCCCGTCATGCACGGCCTCGGCCAGCGCGAGCGGGATCGAGGCGGCGGAGGTGTTCGCGTGCCGCTCGACGGTGACGACGACGCGGTCCGCGGGCAGATGCAGCTTCTTGCCCATGGCATGGATGATGCGGAGGTTCGCCTGGTGCGGCACCAGCCAGTTCACGTCGCCATGGCCGAGGCCGTTGGCGCCGAGCGCCTCGTCCACCACCGAGGCGAGCTTGGTCACCGCGTGGCGGAAGACTTCCTTGCCCGCCATCCGCAGCAGCCCGGCGCCGCCCGTGGAGCCCGCGCCACCCTCGATGTGCAGGATGTCGCCGAAGCGGCCGTCGGAATGCAGATGCGTGGACAGGATGCCGGAGCCGCCCGCAACCTGTTCGCCCGCCCGGAGAAAAACGGCGCCGGCGCCGTCGCCGAACAGCACGCAGGTGCCGCGGTCCGTCCAGTCGAGGATGCGGGAATAGATCTCGGTGCCGACCACCAGCACGCCCTTGGCCTGACCGGTGCGGATGAAGGCGTCGGCCACGCCCAGCGCATAGACGAAGCCCGTGCAGGCGGCGGCGAGGTCGAAGGCGAAGCCGCGCGTGACGCCGAGCTTGCCCTGGATGCGCACCGCGGTCGCGGGGAAGGCGCTGTCGGGGGTGGAGGTCGCGACGAGGATGCAGTCCACCTCCTCCGCCGTGGCGCCGGCATTGGCCAGCGCCTGGCGCGCGGCTTCGGTGCCGAGGTCGGAGGCGGTCTGCTCGGGCGCGGCGATGTGGCGCTGGCGGATGCCGGTGCGCTCACGGATCCAGTCGTCGGATGTGTCGAGCCCGTAGCGCGCGGCGAGCGCGTCGTTGTCCAGGACGAGGTCCGGCAGGTAGCCGCCGCAGCCGGCAATCATCGCAATCATGGTCATGACGACCGGACCCTACCTTACCCTTCCTGGGCAGCAAGCTTTGGTGCGGCGCCGGAGAGTTGTGCAATGCCTGTGCGGATCTGCGCGTTGAAGCCGTGGGTCACCATGTCCATGGCGACGTCCACCGCATGCGCGAATCCGAAGGCGTCCGTCCCGCCATGGGACTTCACGACCACGCCGTTCAGGCCGATGAGGATCGCGCCGTTGTAGCGGCGCGGGTCCATCCATTCGCGGAGCCGGTCGAGCGCCGGGCGCGCCAGCAGATAGCCGAGCCGCGCCGGGACCGAGCTCGTGAAGACCTGGCGCAGCAGGTCGCGCATCAGCTTGAGCGCCCCCTCGCCCGTCTTCAGCGCGACGTTGCCGGTGAAGCCATCGGTGACGATCACATCCACCGTGCCGGCGGTGATGTCGTGGCCTTCGACGAAGCCGCGGAAATTCGGCCCGATATGCGAATCGCGCAGCACCTCGGCCGCGTTGCGCACGCGGTCGTCGCCCTTGAGTTCCTCGGAGCCGACATTCAGCAGGCCGACGGTCGGGTTGGTCAGCCCCAGCACGGCGCGCGCGAAGGCGTCGCCCATGACGGCGAATTCCACCAGGTTCCGCGCATCGCAGGCGACATTGGCGCCGAGGTCGAGCAGCACCACGTCGCCGCGCGCCGAAGGCCCGAGCGCGGCGAGCGCCGGCCGGTCGATCTCGGGCATCATCTTGAGCACGATCTTCGCGAGCGCCATCAGCGCGCCGGTATTGCCGGCGGAGACCACGCCCGAGGCTTCCCCGCCGGCCACCGCGTCGATCGCCATGCGCATGGAGGAGCCGCGCATGCGCAGCGCCGCGGTCGGCTTCATGTCGCCCGAGATGACTTCCGGCGCATGGCGCACGCTGCAGGCATCGGCCACGCGGCGCCGCCGCGCGAGCAGGCCCGTGATCCGCGCCTCGTCGCCGACGAGCAGGAACCGCGCGGCCGGATGGCGTTCGGAGGCCAGTTCCAGGCCATCGAGCACGACCTCGGGCGCCGCGTCGCCACCCATCGCGTCCACCGCGAGGGCGAAGGGCGGTTGGGTGCCTGACACGCTTCCTGGCCCGCGCGCGCCCGCGGCGCTCAGCCGCGGATGGCCGGCTTCACGCGCTCCGCGGCCACGACTTCGCGGCCGTCATAGTGCCCGCAATGGGAGCACACATGATGCGGGCGCTTCAGTTCGCCGCAATTGGAGCACTCATGGTAGCTCGGCGCGGTGAGCGCCTCATGGCTCCGACGCATGCCTCGGCGGGAGGGCGAAACCTTCTTCTTGGGAACGGCCATGGCGCCGGGCCTCTCTCGTTACTGTAAGCAGCAAATGGTTGGGAGGGCGGGGCCTTAGCACCTGGGGTAAGGGGGCGCAAGCCGCAGCATGCGGATATGATCAGGGATGTCCTGGGCTCTCACGGCGTCCGCCCGCGCCGGGCGAGCACCGCGAAGGGGTTCGGCTTCTCCGGCGCCGGCACCTCCCCGGTCTCCGGCAGGCGCGCCCCGGGCGCGCGCGGATAGGGATCGAGGGCCAGGGACAGTTGCTCGGCGATCGCTTCGCCCAGATCGACCATGCCATGGTCGAAGGGGATCTCGTCGGGTCCCTCCGGATCGTCCGACAGCGCCGCCTCGCCCGGGAGGAAGCGCAGGTCGATGGGTGCCTCGACCGCCTGCGTCACGGGGTCCAGCGTCAAGACGCAGGTCTGCACCACCCGCGCCGCCAGCCGGCCGGTGGCGCGGACCGAGCCGCCGGGTTCCGGCACCAGGCGGATGGTGGCGTCCAGCGCCTCGACGGCGGGGATCATGAACCGCGCCGCCAGCGCCGCGCATTCGGCCGGGGTGGCAACGAGACGCTCCTCCCGCCCGCCGGCCGGGATGGCGCCGACGGGCACGGGGCGGGTGAATTCGGGGCGGGGCTCAGCCATGGGACGGCTCCGGCGGCGGCAGGTAGGCGACGCGCCCGGCCAGCAGCGCCGCCAGGGGCTGGCCAAGCAGATGGGCCGACTGGCGCAACGCATGGCCGGCAAGCGCCTGGGCGGGGGCGGCTGCCCTCTCCTCGACCAGCCCCGGCGCATCCCCGCGCCAGACGTTCCGCGCGAGCGCCAGGGCGAGTTCCCCCGCATCGCCCGAATCGAGCGCCGCCTCATAGGCGACGGCCCGGCCGTGGAAGGCCTCCCACATCCGCTTGACGCGCTTGCCGACGACCAGGTCGCTGACGCCCATCTCGCGCAGGCTCTGGTCCATGTCCGAGAACATGGCGTCGAAGACACCCTGGGCCAGTTCCGCCCCGCGAGGGTCGTCGTCCCGCCGCAATCGGCGCACAAGCAGCGCCATATGCAGGTTGATGAGGTCGAAGCGGCCATCCAGCGTGTCGGGAACGCCGAGCGCGGCATAGAACCAGGGCCGGCGCGCCGCGGCGACGGTTGCGCTGTAGAGGGAGAAGGCCTCCCGTTCCCACGGCTTGCGCCGGAAGAGTTTGAACAACGGCATGACGCCCATTCCGCCCAGCGGGTTGACCCTGCCGGGGCTGGGTCGCTATCGGTGCGGCACATGGCCCGCCCCGCCCGCAAGGTCAACGCGACCCTCATCCTTCTCCTCATCGCCGCGATGACCCTGCAGGGTTGCGCGTTGTTCGCGCGCCCGCGCATCCCCCGCGGCAACGCGGTGGACCCGGAACAGCTTTCCCAGATCCGGCCGGGGGTGCAGACGCGCCAGGACGTGCAGGCGCTGCTGGGCTCGCCCACGGCGCGGGGGACCTTCGACGAGGACAACTGGTACTACATCAGCGCCCAGACCCGGGTGCAGCCCGGCCGCTTCCTGCAGGTCCAGGACCAGCGGATCGTCGCCATCGCCTTCAACGAGCAGGGCGTCGTGACCAACATCCGCGAGATCGGCCAGGACGATGGGCAGCGCGTGCAGATGGTGGACCGGATCACGCCGGTCCCCGGCACCGAGCGATCCTTCCTGCAGGCGCTGTTCGGCAATCTCGGCCGGGCGCAGCTTGGCAACCAGGGCGGGCTCGGCGGCGGCCCCGGCTCCACCGCGGCGCGCCTGTCCCAGTAGGCCCGCGGGCCGTCAGTCCGCGCCGACGGCCGCGGCCGTGGCCTTCCTCGTGCGGTAGGCCTGGAACCAGATCAGGCCGAGCGCCAGGACGAGCGCCGGCAGCAACACCATGTTCAGGACCTGCCAGCCGGCCGAGACATGGATCGCGCCGGAGGCGAAGGCCGTGCAGGCGACGGTGCCGAAGACCATGAAGTCGTTCGCCGCCTGGGCGCGCACCCGTTCTTCGGGGCTGTGCGCCGTGCCGAGCATGGTCGTCGCGCCCACGAACATGAAGTTCCAGCCGACGCCGAGCAGCGCGAGCGCCACGATGAAATGGGCGAACGTCTCGCCGGAGAGGCCGACCGCGACGCAGATCGCGTTCATCG
>JAYRQX010000842.1:0-1836 GCA_041910415.1 Acetobacteraceae bacterium
CAGTTGCACCTGGCTGCCGGCGCCACCGGAGAGCACGGGATGGACGCGGTCGGTGCGGAAGATCACGCGGCCATCGGGCAGGCGCAGCACGGCACGCACGACGTAGCGCCCGCGCGGCGTGATGCGGGCGGGGTCATAGGGAAGCGTGAAGGGGATCGGCACCTGGCGTTCGACCGGGATGCGGGCCGTCGCGATACGCTCGGCCGGCGCGTCCTGGTGGGCAACGTCGAGAAGCTCGACCTCCAGCACCGCGCCGGGCGGGATGGCGATGCGCTCGCGATGGGTGGCGGTGCCGGTGATGGCGGCGGCCTGCGCGCGGGCGGCGGGCGCGACCAGGAAGGCGGGGAGGAGAAGGGCGAGGCGGCGGGAGGCAGTCATGGGCGCAATGCTGGCATGGGGGTGCGGCGGGATCGTGACGGGACGGGCGAGGGTGGAAGTCTCTTGTGGAATTTTTTCCTAGATCGTGCTAGGCGTGACGGTCGTCCGTGACGGAGACCGCCGCCCATGTCCGCTTCTGTCCTCCACCCCACCGCGCTCCGCCCCTGGCAGCCCATGACCGACGCCGAGTGGGAAGCGATCCGGCGCTTCCTGCCCCCGCATGAAGGACGCGGCCGGCCCTCCGACAAGCGGCGCACCATGGATGCCGTCTTCTGGATCGCCGCCTCGCGCGAGCCCTGGAAGGCGCTGCCGTCGCACATGGGCAATGGCGAGAGCATCGCCCGGACGCTCCGCCGCTGGGCCAGGGCCGGCTGGCTCGACCGGTTGCTCGTCGCCATCTCCGACCATCCCCTGGGCGGCGGCTGCGAGACGCTCAGAAGAATGTCCTGGCTGATCTGCCGCGCCTTCCGCCGCATGGCCCGCATCGTCGGCGTGGACAGCCTGCGATTGGCAAAAAACCTGCGCCTGCGGGATGCCTGGCCGGCCATCCCGCTCCGCCTGCCCGATCCTGATTTGTCCGAGACCGGGAAAAAATGCGTGTGGGCCGCGAATTGGGACCCCGCGATGTGCTCGATCTTCGAGTGGACGCGGTCAGGGGCCTACAAATCCGCCTACAAGCTCGCCATCGCCGGGCTCCGGCTGGTCCGCGATGCCAGGGGCAATCTCTACAAGTGGCGGTTGAGGTGAGTGCCCTGCGCACCTGCCACCGCCGGCAGGTCCAGGGGGTGGAACCCCCTGGCGGGGGTCCAGGGGGCAGCGCTCCCTGGGTTCCTCCTAACGCGCATCCTCCAGCACCATCGCCGCCGCCTTCTCCCCGATCATGATCGCGGGCGCATTGGTGTTGCCCGATGTGATCCTCGGCATGATGGACGCATCGGCAACCCGCAGCCCGCCAATGCCGTGCACGCTGAGCCGTGCATCCACCACCGCGCGCGGGTCCTGGCCCATCCTGCAGGTGCCGACGGGGTGATAGGTCGTCTCGCCGACCTGGCGCACCCAGTCCAGGATCGCCTCGTCGCTGTCGCGCTCCGGTCCGGGGCCGATTTCCGTCATCCTGAGCGGCGCCAGCGCCGGCGCCGTCATCACACGGCGCGCGATCCGCACCGCCGCGACCGTCAGTTCCGCATCGGGCGCGGCGGAGAGGAAGTTGAAGCGGATCGCCGGCGGCTGCCGCGGATCGGCCGCGGTGATGTGCACGCTGCCCCGGCTCTCCGGCCGCATGGCGTGGGCGTAGCAGGTCAGGCCGGATTCGGCCGCGATGCGCGGGCCCTTGGGCCCCGCCTCGGTCAGCATCGGCACCCAGCCGAGCAGCAGGTCCGGCGCGTCCAGCCCCTCGCGCGATCGCACGAAGGCCCGCAGCGGCGCGCCCACCATCCCCAGCAGGCCGCGGCCCAGCAG
>JAYRQX010000843.1:0-3290 GCA_041910415.1 Acetobacteraceae bacterium
GAGGCCCGTTCGCGCCGGGCACAGGGGGGCTCGCGCACCCGTCAGGGCCGCAGCGAAGCGAAGGACGGCGAAGCCGTTGCGCGGGCGCGCCGACCGGCGCAGGACTCCGCCAACAGCCGGGGTGGTCTACGGCGCGGGAGGGTCGATCCCGGCAATCACCACGCTCAGGCGATCCAGCTCGCGCTGGAGAGCCTGACGCTGGAGATCGGAGATGCGCCGTTCGCGTCAGTGCGCCCTGGCATCGGCCGCCGCGCGTTCCCAGGCCGGCCTGTGGCGGGCGGTGATGCAGGCGTTGGGACAGCGGGTCGGCTCGCACAGGGCAGTGAGCGGCTGTGCCGGATCGGGGGTCGTCACGCGCTTGAGGCAGAGCGCAGTCGCGGGATCGAAGAAGCAATCCGCGAGCGGGCCGACATGGAAGGTGCGCGCGACGCTGGCGAGCATGACGCGCAGGCGGGCGCGATCGGCGATCATGGCGGGCAAAGGCCCTTGTCTGACGGCGGCATCGTCGAGCGTCCGCGCGATGCGCGGTCCCGCCGGTCCACCGAGCGATGCGCCGCCCTGACGCCGGTCGAAATAGTCCAGCAGATCGTCAATCTGACCGAGCCGGCGCTGCGCCTCCACCTCGGCGCGAAACCCCGATGCGCTGGTCCCAGCATAGCCTTCGAACGCGGCGACCGAGGCGTGCTTGTACTGGATCATGCCGGCAATGGTGCCGAACGGTCGGTTGGCGATGTGCCACGCGATGGTGCGCCGGAACTGCCGCGTCGTGATGCGCCAGGGCTTGCCATCGGGTCCGGGCGGGATGACAGGCACATCGGGACTGCCGAAGGTCACGTTCAGATAGTCACGGAAGGCGTTGAGCTGGCGCACCACCTCACTCGACAGATGCGTCTTGCTGACAGCGCGGGGACGAAGCACCGGCCACAGCGTATCGCTGCCGCTGGCGCGCGCCGGTCCTGCCGACAGACGTTCGAGCACCGCGATCGCGTCTGCGACCGGTTCGATCGTCACCCAGCTCGCCGCCTCGCCCGCGGCGGCGCGGCGCTTGTAGATGGTCGATCGGATGCGATGCCGTTCGATCAGGCCGTCCTCGCTGCGCTCGATCGAGAGACATCCGCGCCGCATCGCCTGCACCTCGCAGTCGCGCATACCGGTCAGATAGGCGCACACGATATAGGCGGCGGCCTGGAGCATCCGTTCCTCGTGTGCGAGAGTCTTCGCGTCGAAGCGCTCGCGCCATGGCCGACCGCTATCGGGATCGATCGAGATCGGCGTGTCCATGCCGCCGACCTCCACCCCCAGCTCGGCCGCTACTGCATCGATCAACCTCGCTTCGCCGCCGGTCAGCATGAGATGCGCTCCGGGCTCGGCCTGCGCGTCGATCCCGGCATGGAGATGCAGGAGATGGGCGTTGATCGGTGGGGTCACGGTGCCGGTGCCCGGATCGACGCGCAGCTTGCCGTTATGAGCGGTGCCCCAGATCGGTGCGCCGCGCCCCTCGCGGCGCCGGTGATCGAAATAGGCCTTCAGGCGGGTGCGGCGACGTTGCCGGCGATCAGCGTCCGAGAGGCCGGCGTCGGCGGTGACAAGGCGGTCCCGGCGCGCTTCGAGCCGATCAAGCTCGCGGCGGGCTGCGAGAATATCGTCAGCGAAGACGGTGACGTAGCGCAACGACCAGGCGAGCAGCGCGGCGATGACCTCTTCGGGGAACCGCGGCGTGCGGTTCTCCCTGACATGCCGGTAGCCCGCGACGCGTGCCGGGGCCCGTCCGGCCCAGGGCTCGAATGCAAGGCCTCCGCCAGCGAGGTGGTCGCGATAGTAATAGAGATCGGATACCACTTCGAGGAGGTGGCCGACGATGACGGGTCGCCGGGCAGGATCGTCACGAAGATGACTGGCATAGGCATCGACCAATGGCTGATCGATACGGGAAACGTCGAGCCGTCCGAGCCGCTCGCGGGCGAAGGCGAAGAACCGGCGGGCACGGTTGAATGCCTGGCGGATACAGGCGGGTGGTAACTTCGTCCGATAGCCGGGGAGATCGGCGTTGAGGCGGGCGTAGAGATAGGCGCGCATCGCCGCCTGCACATCGGCATGTTCGAGCACGTGGAAATGCACGGTGACGTGGCAGCGCCGGGCGTTCTCGCGGAAGACGGCGGGACCGAGATCCCAGCTCGGGTCGCCGACGCGCGATAGCGCCTCGCGGGTATGGCCTTCCTTGAGTGGCGCGCTCGCCAGCACGGGGCGATCGTCGAAAGCGGGCGCCTGGGCATGAACGGGCATGGTCATGCGCGGACCTCCGGCGGCAGATAAAGCCGTTCGCCCTCCATCTGCCGGCGCGCATCGGTGATGACGGCATCGGAGAAGGCCGGCAGGACCTGGGCGGTGATGCGGGCATGGACGCGGCCGAACTTGGCCGCCCAGTCGGTCGCGGGCAGGCTCAGCCTCTGCTCTTCGACGAATGCGAGGAAAGCGAGGATCGCGGGGAGCTTGCGCGCGGTGATGACGGCGTTGGGACAATCGAGGCAACCCCAGAAGGGCTGCGCGCAGGGTGATCCGGCCTCGGCGAAGGGGCTGCTATGGAAGCCCGCGCAGGCGGCGAGCCAGACATCCTGTTCGCCGTCGAGCAACGGCCCCACGGTAGCCAGCGGGATCAGCGGCGCGGCCTGATCGGGCGCTTCGCGCAACGTCTGCTCGGCGGTGGGCGGAAGCACGGTCGGCATCGCGTCGGCGACCGCCGCGCGGAAGGCGTCGGCGACGGCCGTCTCGTGCACGGGCCGGAGCGACGGCAGATCGGCATAGTGGCGCGCCGCCACCTCGCGCGAGTGGCCGACCGCGAAGCGGGTCATGTGCCCCTCGGTCTTGGTGTACCACAGCGCCTTGTGGGTCTTGCGGAGCCGCGAGAGCAGCAAGTGGAGCGGCTTGCCGTCGTCATCGACAATAGCGTGCTGAGCTACCCAGGCATCGATCCGTTCCGTCGGGTGGCGGATGCCTACCCGCAGGCCGCCAGCGTTGTGATAAACCCAAAGACGATCGTCGTTCAGATGCTTGCGGGCAATCGCCGTGACCTCAATCAGGCGACGAATCAGACCGCCAGGCGTGCCCCCACCGCCATCGCGCACGCGCATGCTCTTGTGCTCGGCGCCGCAGGCGCGGCGCTTGAGATAGCGCAGCTCCACCGTGCCGGCATGGGGGTTGGTGAGACAATCTGTGGTCAGCGCCTTCAGGCACTCGGGCTCGAGGCCGGTATCGAGCGTGAGCAGCACGAGCAGCGCCGGCAGATCGCGCGC
>JAYRQX010000844.1:0-2435 GCA_041910415.1 Acetobacteraceae bacterium
AACACGCCGGTCAGGTTCACCGCCAGCACGCGGTCCCATTCCGCACGCGAGCAGTCGAGCAGCGTCTTCCCGAGGCCGATCGCCGCATCATTCACCAGCACGTCGAGGCGACCATGCCGCGCGAGTGTCGCCGCGACCGCCGCCTCGCAATCCGCCTCGACCGCCACGTCGCAGGGCTGATGCAGGACGTCGTGCCCCTCCGCCGCCAGCAGCGCATGCGTCGGTGTCCCGCCTTCCCGCACGGTGGTCGTCACGTCCGCGATCACCAGCCTGGCACCTTCGCGCGCGAAGCGCATGGCGATGGCACGGCCGATGCCAGACGCGCCGCCGGTGATCAGCACGACCTTCCCCTGCAACCTGCCCTCCGCCATCGCGTCCCCCTCTACCGCGACCCGCGCGCCAGCATCCGCCGCTCCAGCCGCGCGACAAGATGCGCGAAGGGCCAGAGCAGCACGAAGTAGATCAGCGCGGCCACCATCAGCGGTGTCGGGTTGTAGGTCTGCTCCTGCGCCACACGGGCGCTGCGCAGCAACTCCGGCAAGGCCGCGAGCGAGGCGATGGAGGTCGCCTTCACCAGTTCCAGCGAGTTCGAGGCGAGCGGCGCCGCGATGCCGCGCAGCGCCTGCGGCAGCACGACAAGCCGCATAGCCCGCAGCCGCGTCAGCCCCAGCGCTTCCGCCGCTTCCATCTGCCCCCGCGGCACGTTGACCAGGCCGGCGCGGAAGATCTCTCCGAAATAGCCGGAGTTGTTGAGCACCAGCGCCAGCACCGCGGCCGCGAAGGCCGGCAGGCGCAGCCCCAGGAAGGGCAGGCCGAAATAGACGAGGATCAGCAGGACGAGCACCGGAAAGGCGCGGAAGAAATCGATCCAGATGATCAGCGCCACCCGGATCGCCCGCCCGCCCAACGCATAGAGCAACCCGATCGCGAGCCCCGCCAGCAGGCCGAGCGGCAGCGCCACGGCGGCGAGCTCGACGGTCAGCACCAGCCCCTGGCGCAGCAGCGGCCAGGCGCGGATCGCGCTCTCGGGGTCCGCGAAATTCTCGAGCAGGAGGTCCAGCCACTCCGGCATCAGCGCGGCACCGTGCGGCTGGCCTCAAGCCAGCGGCTCGCGACGACGAGGGGCAGGAACAGCACCAGATAGAGCGCGGCGGCGAGGGTGAGCGGCGAGGGGTTGGCCGCGATCGCCATCGCGCTTTGCGCGCGGCCAAGGATTTCCGGCAGCGAGACCGCCGTGCCCAGCGCCGTGCCCTTGGTGATGGCAATCGCGCGGTTCGTCAGCAACGGCACCGCGAGGCGCACCGCCTGCGGCAGGATGACGAGGAAGAAGATGCCGCGGAAGCGCAGACCCAGCGCCGCGGCAGCATCCCACTGCCCCTGCGGCAGGGCCTGGATGGCGCTGCGAAAGATCTCGGCGGCGAAGGCGGAGAGCACCGCGCCCAGCGCGCCGGCCGTCGCCCAGAAGGGCGAGACGGTGATGCCCGCATAGGGCAGGCCGAAATAGACGAAGATGATGACGGCGAGTTGCGGCAGCGTGCGGAACAGCTCGATCCACCCGGTCACCACCCAGCGCAGCACGGGCACGCGCGCCACGAGAACGATGGCCATGGCCAGTCCCAGTCCAACACCAATCGCGACCGTCGCCACCGCGACGCCGAGCGTCACCCAGATGCCGGCCACGATCTCCGGCCCATAGCGAAAAAGAATCTCGGTGTTGAGGTAGTGGTCCGCGAAGCGCTCCATCGGCGCCCGCGGATCAGCTGCAGCGCGGCGTGTGCGGCGTGTCCTCGAAGCCCGGCAGCCCCGGCGGGCCGAAGCCGGGGAAGACCGTGGTCAGCGAGGTGTTGGGTTCCGGCGCGCTGCCGTACCAGCGCTCATGCAGCCGGGCCATGGTGCCGTCCTGCTTCATGCACTCGATCGCTTCTTCCACGCGGTTGCGGTACTCGCGGCTTTCCTGGCGGAAGGCGATGCCGAAATTCCGGCCCGTGTAATCGCGGAAGGCGACGGTGATGTTGCGGTTCTGGCTGGCCGCATAGACCGCGGTCGGGATCTCGTTGATGGCGGCGAAGGCGCGGCGCGTCAGCACGGCCTGCACGCTGTCGTGCTCGTAGAGGTAGGTCGCCGTTCGCTGCTGGGCGGCGCGTAGGTCGGACTTGAGGCGCATCAGTCGGCCGATTTGTGAACGTCTTTGCCGCACACGGGGCAGGTCACAGAGAGAAAATCGCCGTCGCGCTGGTCATAAGTAATAATTGCGTCTCTGCGATGAAACCGCAGTTTAGACTGGCAATTCCGACAGACGGCATCGTAGGTTCGGTCTGCAGGAGGAACGCCGCGCTCAATCACAACTACCGCCATCACGCCCCTCGCTCAAAAAACCTGTCGACATTTTCCTTGCTCCACAGCGTTACGACTTCTGCTCCCAGAGCCCGCAGGCG
>JAYRQX010000845.1:0-7253 GCA_041910415.1 Acetobacteraceae bacterium
GAGGCCGTCCTGCGCCTGGCGATGGGTGCCATGCGCCGGGCCGCGCTTCCACCCTTCGCCTGCCGGCCCCATCTGACGGGTCGTACCGGAGTCCGGCAGCTTGCCCCCTGATCCCAGCCGCGACCGCGGCGGCCATATGCGCGCCCTGCTTCGCCTCGCGCCACATCTGTGGCCGCAGGGGGAGACGGAACTGCGCGTGCGCATCGTCGCCGCGCTGCTGCTGCTGGCCGCGGCCAAGGCGGCCAACGTTCTGGTGCCGATGGCCTATGCCCGGGCCGTGGACGCGCTGGCGCCGAAGGCGGGTGTCGGCGCCGCGGTGACCGTGCCGGTCGCGCTGCTGCTTGCCTATGGCCTGTTCCGCGTGATGTCCTCGGGCCTGGCCGAGTTGCGCAACGCCGTCTTCTCGAAGGTCCAGGCCCGCGCCGGGCGGCGCGTCGCGCTGGAGGTGTTCGAGCACCTGCATGCGCTCTCCATGCGCTTTCATATGGACCGCGCGACGGGCGGGCTGTCCCGGGTCATCGAAAGAGGTGTGCGCGGCATCGCCACCTCGCTCAACTTCATGATTTTCAACATCGTCCCGACGATCGTGGAGATCCTGTTCGTCGCCGCCATCCTGTGGTGGATGTTCGCAGCCTCCTTCGCCATCACCATGCTGGCGACGATCATCACCTACGTCGCCTTCACGCTGACCTTCACGAACTGGCGGCTCCGCTTCCGCCGCGTGATGAACCAGACGGATGAGGAAGCGAACACCAAGGCCGTCGACAGCCTGCTGAACTATGAGACGGTCAAGTATTTCGGGAATGAGGCGCACGAGGCCAGGCGCTACGAGGAAAGCCTGACCCGCTACGAGCGCGCCTATGTCCGGAGCGAGACCACGCTGAACGTGCTCAATGCCGGCCAGGCGCTGATCATGGCGGTCGGGCTGACTGTGACGATGCTGCTCGCCGCCTCGGGCATTGCCTCCGGCACCATGACGGTGGGCGACCTGGTGATGGTCAACGCCTACCTCATCCAGCTCTACATGCCCCTGAACATCCTCGGCTTCGCCTATCGTGAGATCAAGCAGGGGCTGACGGACATGGAGCAGATGTTCCACCTGCTCGACGTGCCGCAGGAGGTCGAGGACAGGCCTGGCGCCCCGGCGCTCGCCGCCGGCCCCGGCGAGATCCGCTTCGAGGATGTCCGCTTCGGCTACCGTCCCGACCGCACGATCCTGAAGGGTGTTTCCTTCGTTGTGCCGCCCGGGAAGACGCTCGCCATCGTCGGTCCCACGGGCGCGGGCAAATCCACCATCTCCCGCCTGCTGTTCCGTTTCTATGACGCGACCGGCGGTCGCGTGCTGGTGGACGGGCAGGATGTGCGGGAGGTGACGCAGCTTTCGCTGCGCAACGCCGTCGGCGTGGTGCCGCAGGACACCGTGCTGTTCAACGACACCATCCGCTACAACATCGCCTATGGCCGCCCCAATGCGACGGATGAGGAGGTGGAGCAGGCCGCGAAGCACGCCCAGGTCCACGATTTCGTCGTGAAGCTTCCCGAAGGCTACCGGACGCGTGTCGGCGAACGCGGCCTGAAGCTCTCCGGCGGCGAGAAGCAGCGCGTCGCCATCGCGCGGACGATCCTCAAGAACCCGCGGATCCTCATCCTGGACGAAGCCACGAGCGCGCTGGATACGCGGACGGAGCAGGAGATCCAGGCCGCGCTCCGCGACGTCTCGCGCGACCGCACGACGCTGGTCATCGCCCACCGCCTCTCCACGGTCGTCGAAGCGGACGAGATCCTGGTGCTCCAGGACGGGCTGGTGGCCGAGCGCGGGACCCATGCGAGCCTGATCGGCGCCGGTGGCCTCTATGCCGAGATGTGGCGGCGCCAATCCGATGCCATCGCCGCTGCCGAGGCCGCGGCCGCCGCCGCCCAGGCCGCCGCCGCCATGGATGGGCCGAGCACCCGCGAGCGCGCCGCCGCGAAATAGCCGCAGGGGTTCCCCATCGCCCCCTTCGGCCCTATCTGCCCGGCAGGGAACAGGAGCATGCCAGCATGCAGACGGACCAGGACGGCCCCGCGCCCGAGGATCTGAGCCATGCCGGGTCCGTCGTGGACAAGGCGATCGAGTACATGATGGAACAGAAGATCGCCCCCATCTCCATCGCCTCGGCGCTTCTGGGCGGCGCCCTCGGGATGCTCGCCCGGTCCATGGATGACCGGACGGTCGCCAATGTGCTGCGCAGCGCGCTGGCCTCGGTCGAGCGGGGCGAGTTGGACGAGGTCCGGTCCGGGAACCGGGCACCGCCCCCCGCCTGAATGGCTTGACGGGAGGCGCCCAGTCGGCCACAAGGCGCGCCTTCCAAGCTTCCACCCGCGCGCGGGTCCTGCCGCGCGCGATTTCGTTTGAGGTTCGTGCCATGGCCCGCCGTTGCGGCATCACCGGCAAGGGCGTCCTGACGGGCAACAACGTCAGCCACGCCAACAACAAGACCCGCCGTCGCTTCCTGCCCAACCTGCAGGAGACGTCCTTCTGGTCCGACACGCTGAACGTGGCCGTGAAGCTGCGCGTCTCCACCAACGGCATCCGCACGGTGGAGCACAATGGCGGCCTCGATGCCTTCCTGCTCGGCACGCCCGACCGGAACCTGACCGCGGATGCGCTGGTCCTGAAGCGCCGGATCGAGCGCGCGCAGGCCAGGAAGGCCGCCTGATCAGGCCAGGCCGACCAGCCACGGTCTGAAGCGTTTCATGGGCACCGATTCGGTGCCCCGCCCATCCTGCCCGGCATCATGTTCCGATCCAGGCAGGAGGGTTCCATGTTCCGACATGCATCCGTTTCCCGTCGCAATGCGCTCGGGATGACGCTCGCGCTGGGCGCGGCATTCGCGCCGCGAAGGGCCGGGGCGGAGACGCTCGACCTCGCGGGTACCTGGCATGGCGAGCAGGGCGGCTCGCCCTGTGCGCTCGTCCTGTCGGCCGATGGCCGCTTCACCCGGCGCGACGACGCGCCTGAAGCACGGGTCGCCGGGCGCTGGCGCGCCGCGGGAGACACGCTGCGCCTCGAGGTCGAGGAGTGGTCGCCGCGGCTGTATTGCGACGCGATCGGCTGTTCGCCCGTGCGCAGGGCCGCCGAGACCTACCGCTACGCCTTCGAGGCCCCCGACCGGCTCCTGCTGGAGAATGGGATGGGACGCTACGCCTTCCGCCGCATCGCCTGACCCTCTCTTCGCAATGCTGCGAGGTCGGGGCTAGCATGGCCGGATCGGAGCGGGATCAACCCGCCCGGCACGGAGAGCAACGGCCATGGCGGCAGAGATCACGCGGCGCGGGACATTCGGTGCGGCTGTTGCGGCCGCCGGACTGGCGGCGCCGGCCTATGCGCAAACGCGCGAACGCGTCGCCCGCGTCTGGGGCGAGCCCGGCCCCTATGTCGGCGTCTTCACCAACGGTCTGAACGAATGGGCGCAGCGCAACACCCCGGGCCTGCGCTTCGAGGCCGAGCAGATCCCCTGGGATCAGGTCTATACGAAGCTCGCGACCGATCTCGCCGCACGGCGCCCGCCGGCGCTGATCAGCGTGGAGAGCCCGATCGCCTACCAGCTCGCGGCCGAAGGGCTTCTGGAGCAGGTCGGCGATGTGAACACCGCGATTCGTGCCCGGGAGCGGTTGGTGGATGGGTTTTCCGTCGACGATTTCGGCACCTGGCGCGGCACGCAATACGCGGTCCCCCTGCATCACCAGGGCTGCCTGCTGGTGACGCAGTCCGACGTGCTGCAGGAGGCGGGCGCGGGCGACCCGACCGACTGGACCTGGACGGATCTGCTGAACGCGTCGCGCGCCATCCAGCAGAAGCGCCAGGGCATGGCGGGCTTCACCATGGCGCTGGGGCGCAACCTCTGCGGCGACTACCACATCCAGCAATTCATCTGGCAGGCGGGTGGGCTGACCTGGGACCCCCAGCGCAACTTCGAGACCGTATTCAACAGCCCCGCGACCATCGAGGCCTATGAGTTCATCAAGGAGCTCTACGCGTACATGCCGCGCTCGGCCGTCGAGTTCTCCTTCCTCCAGGTCGTCGATCAGCACGTCACCGGCCGCACGGGGATGAGCTTCTACTGGGGCCGCACCATGGGCCGCGCCTTTGACGAGGCGCGCCCGATCTTCGACCGCATGGAATACTACCTGAACCCGAAGCACCCGCGGACGGGCGCGCGCTGGTCCTGGACCGACATCAATGGCTGGGTGATCCCGCGGCGCGACAACCCCGTGATCCGCGAGGCCAAGGAGGCGCTGACCGCCGTGATGAACAGCACGGAGTGGATGGTGCGCTATTCCAACAGCCTGTTCCCCAATGTCGGCCCGGTGTTCAAGGACCAGGCCTCGGCGCCGGCGATCCAGCAGAACCCGATGTACCAGGCCAAGCGGCGCAGCGTGGACGTGATCTTCACGGGCTTCGTCCCCCATGCCTGCAACAGCGGCTTCGAGCTGAAGCGCGGCATCAACCCGCTCTCCGGGATCGGGCACGGGCGCAATGTCTGGTCGCAGGTGGCGCAGCGCATCCTGGTGAACAATGAGAATCCGCGCGCCGCGGTCGAATGGGGCCATCGCCAGTTCGAGGACATCCGCCGCGAGAACCGCCGCCTGATCGGCGGCTGAGCGGGGGCCGGCCATGGAGCACGCGCGGGGGTGAGATTCCGTCTGACCGATCGCCAGGTGGGGGTGCTGTTCATGCTCCCCCTTCTGGTCGCCGTGGCGCTCTTCCTGGTCTGGCCGATCGCCGAGGCGGTGCGGCTGTCCTTCGTCCGCTACAACCCGCTGCGGCCCGATGAGCAGCCCTTCGTCGGTTTCGACAACTACCTGTTCGTGCTGGACGATCCGCTCTTCTGGGAGAGCTTCTATCAAGCCATCGTCTGGACCGGCATTTCCACCGTGCTGCAGGCGCTGATCGGCGTCGGGCTCGCGCTGCTGCTGCATCTGCCGCTGCGCGGCATCAATGCCTTCCGCGGCTTGCTGCTGTTTCCCTATATCGTGCCGACGGTCGTCATCGCGCTGAACTGGCGCTGGCTGTTCAACTCCGAGATCGGCATCGTCAACCACGTGCTGATGTCGCTCGGCATCATCTCCGATCGTATCGCCTGGCTGTCCACGCCCGAGATGGCGATGGCGAGCGCCATTCTGCTGAACGTCTGGAAATACACGCCCTTCGTGGTGATCGTGGTGCTGGCGCGACTGCAGACGATTCCAACGGAACTGTATGACGCCGCCAAGGTGGATGGGGCAGGGGCCCTGCGGCGCTTCCGCGACATCACCCTGCCGCAGCTCGCAGAAGTGCTGGCGGTGGTGATCGTCTTCCGCACCATCTGGACCTTCAACAAGTTCGAAGAAATTTTTCTCCTCACGCGCGGCGGGCCCGGAACGTCCACATACAACCTCGCGCTCTATGCCTACGACCAGTCCATCGCCAACCTGCGCATGGGCGTCGGCGCGGCGTCCGGCGTGATCATGCTGCTGCTGCTGCTCGCCGGCAGCCTGCTCTACATCCGGCTCACCGGCTTCGGGCGGGAGGACAAGGCGGCATGAAACGCTGGGTTGCCGCTCTCGTCTATGCCGTGCTGGGAGCCATCACCTTCCTGGTCTGCTTCCCGCTGATCTGGGCCATCGTCACCAGCCTCAAGCCCAAGGACGAGATCTTCCGCTGGCCGCCGACGCTGTGGCCGGAGCACGTCACCTTCGAAGCCTACCGCGAACTTCTCTTCGGCGGCTCCGTCGCCTCCGCCCCAGGGGCGGGCGTGCCGCCTTCGGCCTACTTCCTCGACTGGTTCGCGAATTCGATCATCGTCTCCGTCGGCTCGACGGTGATTTCCATCACGGTCGCAACCCTCGCCGCCTATTCCCTGACGCGCTTCCGCTTCTGGGGCCAGCGCGCGGTGCCGTATGTGGCGATCATGGGCTACATGATCCCGAGCGTGATCTTCGTTTTTCCGATGTTCCTGACGATGGTCTCGCTCGATCTGACGGACACGCTGTTCTCGCTGATCCTGGGCTATGTCTGCATCACGCTGCCCTTCTGCCTCTGGCTGATGTGGGCCTTCTTCCGCGGCGTGCCGATCGAGATCGAGGAGGCGGCGCTGGTCGATGGCGCCACGCGCCTGCAGGTCTTCCGCCAGATCGTGCTGCCGGTGGCCCTGCCCGGCATCATCGCGGCCTCGATCTTCGCGCTGATCGTCTCCTGGAACGACTATCTCTTCGGCCGCGTCTTCATGAACACCATGGACAGGCTTCCATTGACGGTCGGCGTCATGCACTTCTTCGACGGAACCCATGTGGACTGGGGGCTGATGATGGCATCCTCGGTGCTGATGACGCTCCCCATGGCGATCCTGTTCGGCTTCATGCAGCGCCATCTGGTGGCGGGCTTCGGCGCGGGGGCGGTGAAGGGATGACCGACGTCGTCATCGACCGGCTGGAAAAGAGCTTCGGCACGAACCACGTGCTGAAGGCGATGGATTTGCGCGTGCCGTCGAAGCAGTTCGTCACGCTGCTCGGCCCCTCCGGCTGCGGCAAGACCACGCTGCTCCGCTGCATCGCGGGGCTGGAGCAGGCCTCCGGCGGCCGCATCCTGTTCGGCGAGAACCGCGTGGACCACCTGCCGCCCGGCGAGCGCAACATCGCCATGGTGTTCCAGTCCTACGCGCTCTATCCGACCATGGATGTGGCGCGGAACATCGGCTACGGCCTGGAAGTCCGCCGCGTCCCGAAGCCCGAGCGCAGCGAGCGCATCGGCGCCATCGCGAAGGTGCTGGAAATCCTCCATCTCCTCGCCCGCAAGCCGAGGCAACTCTCCGGCGGCCAGCGTCAGCGTGTCGCGCTCGGGCGCGCCATGGCGCGCAAGCCCGACATCTTCCTGATGGACGAGCCGCTGTCGAACCTCGACGCCAAGCTGCGCGCGGCGATGCGGGGGGAGCTGCGCCGCTTCCATCTCGATCTCGGCACCACCACGGTCTATGTGACGCACGACCAGCTTGAGGCCATGACCATGTCCGACCTGGTCGTGGTGATGAACGAGGGCGTCGTGCAGCAGATCGGCACGCCGGAAGAGGTCTATGCCAGGCCTGCGAACTTGTTCGTCGCCGGCTTCATCGGCACGCCGCCGATGAACCTGCTGCCCGCGCGGAACGAGGGTGGTGTCCTGACCGTGGCCGGCGCCGCGTTGCCCGTCCCGGTGCCCGCCGGCGCCCCGACGGAACTGATCCTGGGCGTGCGGC